>JANJTH010000685.1 GCA_024711205.1 Planctomycetota bacterium
CCTCGCGCGCGCGCGCGGGGCCGGGGCCGAGGACGACGCGCCCGTGATCGTGTTCGCCGCCGCGGCCGGGGCCGGCGAGGGGGGGGGCGGCGCCCCGCTCGCGCCGGCCGGCGTGGTCGACGAGGTGCGCCGGCTCGTCCCGGAGCCCGAGGGCGCCCGGCCGCCGGAGCACCGCGCTTGAGCGGCCCCCTCGGGCGCCGCGCGCCGATCCTCGTCGTCGACGACAACCCGACGAACGCGAAGCTCCTCCGCGTCCTGCTCGCCGGCCGGGGCTACGACGTCGCGGTGGCAGCCGACGCCGAGGAGGCGCTCGAGCGCATCCGCGCGCGCGGGCCGCGCCTGATCCTCATGGACATCCAGCTCCCGGGCATGGACGGGCTCGAGCTGACGCGGCGCCTCAAGGCGGACCCCGCGACCCGGGACGTGACGGTCGTGGCCGTGACGGCCTACGCGATGAAGGGCGACGAGGAGCGCGCGCGGGCCGCCGGCTGCGACGACTACCTGCCCAAGCCGATCGACGTCGACGCGCTGCCGGCGCGCGTCGAGGGCTGGCTCGCGGCGCAGGCCGCGCGGGCGGGAGGTGCGCCGTGAGCGGGGCGCGGGTCCTGGTCGTCGAGGACAACCGGATCACCCGGAAGATGTTCCGCGTCGCGCTCGAGTCGCAGGGCTGGGCCGTGCTCGAGGCGGAGGACGGCGCCGCGGCCCTGGCCGCCTTCGAGGCGGCGCCGGGGCCGCCTGACGTCGTCGTGACCGACCTCACGCTGCCCGACGTGGACGGGGCGACGCTGCTCGCGCGCCTGCGGCGCGCGCCCGGCGGCGCGGCGGTCCCCGTGCTCGCGGTCTCGGGGTTCCTCGGCAAGCTCGAGGACGCGCGGGCGCTCGCGCTCGACTTCGTGGACCTCCTGTTCAAGCCGGTCGACCCGAGCCGCCTGGTCGCGGCGGTCCGCGCGCAGCTCGAGACCTCCGCGCGCGACGGGCCGGGCCGGGGGCGGCGGGTCGTCCTGGCCGACGACGACCCGATCCAGCGCCGCCTGCTCGCGGTCCAGCTCGAGCGGCTCGGCTTCGTGGTCGAGCCGGTGGAGGGCGGCGCGGAGGCGCTCGCGCGCGCGCGCGCCGCCCCGCCCGACGCGATCGTGAGCGACGTGCTCATGCCCGGCGTGGACGGGTTCCGCCTCTGCCTGCAGGTCCGGCGCGAGCCGGCGCTCGCGCGCCTCCCGGTCGTCCTCGTCTCGATCGCCTTCACCGAGGAGGCCGACCGCGAGCTGGCGCGCCGGGTCGGCGCGAACGCGCTCGTGCCCCGCACCCCCGAGCACGGCGCCGTCGTCGAGGCCGTGCTCGCCGGCCTGGACCGCGCGGCGCCCCTCCCCCAGGCCGGCGACCCGCTCCCGCCGCCGGAGGAGTACACGCACCGGCTGATCCGGCGCCTCGAGCGCCAGGTCGAGGAGCGCGCGGACCTCGCGCAGCGGCTCGCGCTCCACGAGGCGGCGATGGGCGTCGTGGCGCGCCTGGGGGAGACCGCCCGCCGCAGCCCCGCGCCGCTCGGCGAGCTCCTGCCGGAGCTGCTCCAGTACGCGCTCGACGCGGCGGGGGTCTCGCTCGGCGCCGTGTTCCTCCTCGAGCCGGACGGGCGGCTGGTCCTCGCGGCCCGGCACGGCTTCTCGACCGCGAACGACGGGCTCGCCACGCTGTACGACGGGGAGGGGCTCCTCCGCGACGCCGCGCGCGCGGGCGAGCCGCGGAGCGTGCCGGCCGGCGAGGCGCCCACGGCGGACGAGCGCGCGCTGCTCGCCCGCGCCGGGGCCGGCTCGCTCCTGCTCGTGCCCCTCCGCTACGGGGACCTGCGGCTCGGCGTGCTCGTGCTCGCGGCCGCGCGCCCGCGCGCGCTCGGCGAGTCGCAGCCGTTCGCCGCCGCGATCGGGGCCCAGATCGCGCACACGGTCGCGCTCGCCTGCTCCGAGGAGGAGCTGCGCCGGACCGAGGAGCACCTCCGGCAGGCGCAGCGCATGGAGGCGGTCGGGCGGCTCGCCGGCGGGATCGCCCACGACTTCAACAACCTGCTCACGGTGATCTCGGGCTACGGGGAGCTCCTGTGGGACGGGCTCGCCCAGGGCGACCCGCGGCGCGAGGCCGTGGACCAGGTCCTGCTCGCGAGCCGGCGGGCGGCCGGCCTGACGCGGCAGCTCCTGGCGTTCAGCCGCAAGCAGATCCTCCAGCCCCGGGTCCTCGACCTGAACGCGGTCGTGACCGACATGGACCGCCTCCTGCGCCGCCTGATCGGCGAGGACGTCGACCTCCGGACGTGCTGCGCGCCCGGCCTGGGCCGGATCAGCGCCGACCCCGGCCAGCTCGAGCAGGTGATCATGAACCTGGCCGTGAACGCGCGCGACGCCATGCCGCGGGGCGGCTGCCTCACGATCGAGACGAAGGACGTCGAGCTCGACGCGGCCTACGTCGCGACGCGGCCCGACGTCGCGCCCGGCCCCTACGTGCTCCTCGCCGTGTCCGACACCGGGACGGGCATGGACCGCGCGACCCTCGCCCACGCGTTCGAGCCGTTCTTCACGACGAAGCCGGCCGGGCAGGGCACGGGCCTCGGGCTCTCGACCGTGTTCGGGATCGTCAAGCAGAGCGGCGGGCACGTCGCCGCCTACAGCGAGCCCGGGCGGGGCTCCACGCTCAAGGTCTACCTGCCGCGCGTCGTCGGCGAGGAGTCGTCCGAGCAGGCGGCGCCGGCCGCCGCGTCGGCCGGCCGGGCCGCGACGGAGACGGTGCTCGTGGTCGAGGACGACGAGATGGTCCGGGCGCTCGTCGTGGCCGTCCTGTCGCGGCTCGGCTACCGCGTGCTCGAGGCCCCCGACGGCCTGGCCGCGGAGCGGCTCGCCCTCGACCCCGCCGCGCGGGTCGACCTCCTGCTCACCGACGTCGTGCTCCCCCGCATGAGCGGCAAGGAGCTCCGCGACCGGCTCGCGGCCGCGCGGCCCGGGCTCCGGGCCCTCTACATGTCGGGCTACACGGACAACGCGATCGTGCACCACGGCGTCCTCGACGAGGGCACGCCGTTCCTCCACAAGCCGTTCACCGGGGACGCCCTCGCGGCCCGGGTCCGGGCCGTCCTCGACGCGCCCGCGTAGAGGCCCGGCCGGAGGGCCCGCCGGAGCCCTCCGGCCTGGCCTCCGGGGCGGTCGCCTGGCGCGTGAGCGAGGGGCGCGACAGAGTGTCGTAGGGGCGCCGTCGGCTGGCGGTGAGGTCCCCCGTGCCCTTCGCCCTCGAGCGCCCCGTGACCCCGACCGTGACCGACCCGAGCCCGGCCGAGGGGGGCGCCGCCGCCGGGGGCGTCACGCCCGACGCGGCCCTGCTCGAGCGGGTCCGGGCGGCCTACGGCGCGTCGCGGTTCGTCGACGCCTGGGCGCTGGCCGGCGCGGCGGGCGACCCGCTCGCGTGGCGGGGGACCGCGGCGCGCGTGCTCGCGGGGCGCCTCGCGCGGCACCTGGGCGCCCCGCGGCGCGGGCTGGCCATGCTCCTGCGCGCCGGGCGCGCGGACCCCGCGGACCCCGAGGCCCGCTACTTCGCCTGCTACGCGCTCCTCGAGGTCCGCGGCCCGCTCGCGGCCTGGCGGGCCGTGCGCCGCGCCCGCGCGGACGGCCACCCGGTCGACGGCACGGCCGACTGGCTGGGCCTCCAGGGCGCCGTGCACGCGGCGCTCGGGGACCTCGACGTGGCGCTCGCGCGCTCGGCCCGCGCGCTCGAGGCCGAGGGCGCCGATGCGTGGACGCTCGTCGAGCGGGCCCACGTGCTCGAGCGCGCCGACCGGCGCGAGGAGGCGCTCGCGCTCGCGCGCCAGGCCGCCCGGGGGCCGGGCGGCGGGCACCGCGCCGGCGTGCAGCTCGAGGCCAGCCTGCTCGCGGCGTTCGACCGCGTCGACGAGGCGCTCGCGGTCCTCGAGCCCGCCGCGCTCGCGCTCCAGTCCTGGGCGGTCGCCTGCCAGCGCGCGGCGCTGCTCGGGCTGCGCGAGCGCCACGCGGAGGCCCGCGCGGCGTGGGAGGCGTCGGTCGCGCTCGCCCCCCTCATGCCCCTCGAGGAGGAGGGGGACGAGGCCGCGGCCGGGCGGCGCCCCGAGGACCCGGGCGCCGGCGCCCGCGCCGCCGGCGCCCGCCGCTCGGGCGAGCGCGGCGTGGCCGCCTGGTTCGCGGGCGTGCGCGCCGACGCCGCCTACGAGGCCGGGGACGTCGCCGCCGCGCTCGCGCTCGCCCGCCGCGCCGGCCCCTTCCACCGGCTCGTCGCCGAGCGCCTCGCCGGGGCCCCGCCCGACGCGCGGCGCGTCTCGCTGCCGGTCCCGTTCGTGCGCCAGCACCGCGACACCTGCGCGCCCACGAGCTTCGCCATGCTGTGCGCGTTCTGGGGCCGGCCCGTGGACCACCTCGCGCTCGCCGACGCGATCACCTACGACGGGACGCCGGGCCACGCCGAGCGGGCCTGGGCCGAGGCGAACGGCTGGGTCGTCCGCGAGCTCTCGCTCGACTGGGCGACCGCGACGGCGCTCCTCGACCGCGGGGTCCCGTTCTGCCTCGACCTCGTGGCCCCCGAGGCCGCCCACCAGGTCGCCGTCTGCGGCTACGACGACCGCCGCGGCGTGCTGCTCGCGCGCGACCCGTCCTCGCCCGGGCAGACCGAGCTCCTGTTCGAGCCCGTCGCGGCCCGGCACGCGGCCTGGGGGCCCAAGGCGCTCGTCGCGGTGCCCGCGGCGCGGGCCGCGCTCCTCGACGGCCTCGCGCTCCCCCAGGCGCCGCTGCACGACCTCCTGTTCGCGGTCGACCGCGCGCTCCTCCGCCACGACCGCGACGCGGCGGAGGCGGCGCTCGCGCGGCTCTCGGACGCGGCGCCCGAGGCCCCGGCCGCGCGGTTCGCGGCGCTCGCCCTCGCCCGCTACGACGCCGACCCGGCGCGGGCGGCCGCGGTCCTCGAGGCGGCCGTCGCGCGCCACCCCGACGACCAGGCGCTGCGGCTCACCCACGCCCAGGCGCTCCTCGGCGCGCAGCGGCCGGACGCGGCCCGCGCGGCGCTCGAGGCGGCGCTCGAGGCGCTCCCCGCGCCGCACCCGGCGCTGTGGCGCCTGCTCGCGCTGGTCCTCGGCGACGACGCGCGCGAGGACGCGGCCGCGCTGCGCCTCCTGGCGCGCTGCCGCCGGCACATGCCGGACGACGCGGCGCTCGTCTCGCTCGAGGCCGACCGGCGCTGGGCCGCGCCCGGCGGGCCCGACGACGAGGCGCTCGCGCTCCACCGCTTCGCGGCCACGCTCTCGGACAAGCACGAGGGGCGCGCGCGGACCTACGCGCTCGCGGCGCGCGCGCTCGAGCGCGGCCCCGCGGCGCTCGCCTGGCTCGAGGGCCGCGCCGAGCGCCACGGCGCGCGCAGCGCCGCGCCCGTGTGCACGCTGGCCTGGGCGCACGAGCTCCTGGGGGACCTGGGCCGCGCCCGGACGGTCCTCGAGGCGGCGCGCGCGGCGCGCCCCGACGACCCCGACCTCCTCCTGGCCCTGGCGGAGCTCGCGGCGCGGACCGGCGACGCCGCGGGCGCGGCGGACCTGCTCGAGCGCGCGCGGCCGGAGACCTCCGAGGAGGCGCGAGCCCTCCCGCTCGCGCCCGCGGCCGACCCGGGGGCGGCGCCGTCGCTCGCGCCCGCCACGGGCGGGCCTGGGCCCGCGCCCGCCGCC
>JANJTH010000713.1 GCA_024711205.1 Planctomycetota bacterium
GCTCGCGCGCCTGCTCGCCCGCGCGGCGTTCACGCGGCCCGAGGCGCCGCGCGCCGCGTCGCCTCGACGGTTCGGGCCCCTGCTCGCGGCCGGCGCCGACGACCCACCCGGCCTGGGCGCGCCGCCGGCGGGGCCCCCGCAGGACGCCCGGCTGCGCCGCGGGCAGGCGGACCTCCGCGACTGCCGCCTGTGGGAGCGCCGCGTCACGACGGGCCCCGACGGACGGGCCGTCGTCCGCCTGCGCTGGGGCGACGACCTGGCCCGGTTCGCGATCGCCTGCGAGGGCTTCGCCGGCGCGGTCGGCGCGGGCCACGCGGGCGCGACCGAGCCCCAGGCGCAGTTCGGCGCGACGCTCGACTTCCCGGCCCACGTGCGCGTGGGCGACCGGATCGACGCGCTCGTGCGCCTCGAGGTGCGCGACGGGCTGGCGGCCCCGCTCGAGCTCGCGCTCGAGCTCCCGCCCTGCCTGCGCGGGCTCGAGCGGACCGCGCTCACGTTCCGGCCCGGCCGCGACGCCGCGACGATCAAGTTCCCGCTCGAGGTCGTCGCGCCCACCCCCGCGGACGCGCCGGCGCGCCTGCGCGTCGTGACGCGCCGCGGCCCGCTCGGCGACGAGCTCGTCCACGCGTTCACGGCCGGGCATCGCGAGCTCACGCTGACGCATGGCCGCAGCGGCCTCGGCGCCGGCCCGCAGCGGCTCTCGCTCGTCGTCCCGCGCGACGCCGTGCCCGGCTCGGTCGAGGTCCGCGCGCGCGTCGCCCCGGCGCCGGCGCCGCCCACGGTCGCCGCCGCCGACCGCCCGCCGGGCCCGCCGCCGACGCCCGCCAGCGTGCTCGACGACCTCGAGAGCCTGCTGCGCACGCCGACCGGGTGCTTCGAGCAGACGACCTCGGCCTCGTGGCCGAACCTCGTCGTGCTCGAGACGCTCCTCGACACGGGCGTCGACGCGCACGCGCTCGAGCGGGCCTGGGCGCTCGCCGAGGAGGGGCACCGCCGGCTGCTCACGTTCCAGGCCGCCGACGGCGGCTTCGCGCTCTACCCGGGGCAGGCGCCGGCGCCGCGCTACACGGGCCTGGCCGTCCCGCAGCTCGCCGCCTACGTGCGGCTTTTCCGCGGGCGCGGCGCCGCGGCGCTCGAGCGCGCGGTGCTCGCCCTCGAGCGCGCGGGCGCCGACGGCTGGGAGGCCGCGCACGTGACGCTCGCGCTCCACGAGGCGGGCCGGACCTGGTCGCGCCAGGCCGAGCTCCTGCGCCTCGAGCCCCGGACCGGCTACGAGCGGGCGCTGATCGCGCGCTGCCTCGCGACGTGGGTGGGAGCCTGGCCCGCGGCGGCGCCGCGCGAGGCGCGGCTCGCGCCGCTCGTCGAGGCGCTGGCCGAGGCGCTCGGGCCCGACGGGCTCGTCGCGAGCGCGGGCGAAGGCCTCATGGGGAGCCGCGGCCCCCAGCTCGCCCTCGAGGCGACCGCGCTCGCGGTCCCCACGCTCCTCGCGGGCGGGCGCGAGGACGCGGCGGCCGAGGCGCTCGTCGGCCTGGCCGCGGCGCGGAGCCCGTGGGGCGGGTGGGGGAGCACGCGCTCGACCGCGCTCGCGATCCGCGCGTTCGCGCACACGGCCGCGCTCGAGACCGACGGGCTCGTCCTGGCCCGCGTGCGCGAGGCGCGGGCCCAGGCCCTGCCCTTCCGCGCCGGGCTCGTCGTGAACGGGGCGCGCACGGACGGCCTCGTGGGCGGGCGGCGCGACCGCTCGCTCGCGCTCGCGCGCCGCCTCGACGCGGGCCCCGGCGCGCGGCTCGACCTCGCGCTCACCGCCGAGGAGGGGCGCCGGGTCGACTGGGGGCTCGGCTGCACCTACCGGGTCGCGACGCCCCGGACCTCGCCTCTGGCGCCGTTCACGCTCGAGACCGCGCTCACGCCCCAGACCGCCGTCGGCGCCGAGGTCGCGCTCCGCGCGACGATCCGGCGCGTCGACGGCGTCCCGCTCGGCGCGGGGCAGGTCGTGGCCCGGATCGCGCTGCCTGGCGGCCTGCGGCTCGCCCTCCCCCGGGACGGCGACGCGCTGGCGGCCGCGCGGCGCGCCGCAGGCGCCGCGCGCGCCGACCTCGAGGACGGGGCCGTGGTCGTCTACTGGGCGTCCCCGGCGGACATCCGGTCGTTCGACCTCGCGCTCGAGCCCGTCGTCGCGGGCCACTTCCGCTCCGGCCCGTCGGTCGTCTACCCCTACTACGAGACGGGCCGCGAGGCGTACGCCGCCGGCCACGAGGTGCGGATCGACGCGGCCTACGACCTCATGGGCGGCGCCGCGCTCCAGGGCGGGCGCTGATCAGGCGCGGGCCCGCGCGGCCCGCGCCGTCCGCTCGCGGCAGCCCGCGATCGAGCAGCCGCCGCCCTCCTCGAAGCAGGTCGGGTGGTGCGTCGCGTCGCAGGCCGCGCAGCGGGCGACCGGCGCGTCGGGCCCGATCTCGTCGTGGCAGTAGGGGCACCGGAGGTCGGCCTCGGCGCGGGCCTTCCGGGCGGGTCGGGCCGCCACCCTGGGCCCCGCGTCCTCGCGAGCGACGGCCCGGACCGAGACCCTCGGCGAGGCCCAGGCCGCGTCCGCGAGCGCGCGGACGACCGCGACGAGCCGCGCGGGGTCACGCGGGGCGCTGACCCGGGCCGAGAGCCAGCCGCCGGTCAGGTCGAAGCGGACGAGGCGGCCTTCGCGCAGGAGCGGCCCCAGGGCCTCGATGACGTGGGCTGGCCCCTCGAGCGCGGGCTCGGCCCGCCCGAACAGGCGCCGCCACCACGGCCCGGGGCGGCCCCACGCCTCGTGCTCGGGGCGGGCCGGGAGCCGCACGTCGACCCGGCCGCCGCCGCGCCAGATCACGTCGACCGAGCGGCCCTCGACGTAGCCTTCGACGCGCGGCGCGCGGAACCAGGGCTTCCGGTAGCGCCCGCCCAGCAGCTCGGCCGCCCGCTCGAGCAGGCCGGCGACCTCGCGCCGGCGCACCCGGCGGCGGTCGTCCTCGCACGTGGACGTCGCGCCGAAGGCGAACAGCTCGAGCACGAACCCGAAGAGCTCGCCGGCCATGTCCCCTCCCGGTCCGCGGCAGTGTAGCCCCGCGGGCGCGAGGCCACCGGCGCCCAGGCTTCGCACCCGGCGGCGAGGTCCGTAGTCGACCGGGAGGGAGGTGACGTCATGCGGAGGGTCACGACGCGGGGGACGAGCCCCTGGCGGGGGACGCTCGCGCTCCTGGGCTGCGCCGCCGGGTGCCTCGGCGCGGGCTGCGCGACGGTCCGCGTCGAGCCCGCCCCGGCTCGCGCACGGCGCGCCGCCGCGCCGCGGGAGGTCGATGGTGCGCCCGGGGCGGGGGGCGGCCCGGCGGCCCGGAGCGGCGGCGCCGTGGTCACCGCGGTCGGGGCGGGCGGCCACGCCGCGGTCGTCTCGATCGACGTCGACGGCGCCCCGCTCGCGGGCGCCCTCGACGCGCTCGCGCGGCAGGTGGGCTGGAACGTCGCGTGCGACGGGTCCGTGGACGCGCGCGTGACGCTCCGCCTGCGCGACGTCCCGTGGCCGGTCGCGCTCGCGCTCCTGCTCGAGCAGGCGCGCTGCGAGGCGGCCCCCGTCGCGCCGCGCCTCCTCCTCGTGACGCAGCCCCCGCGCGTGACGCTCGTCTCCGGCGCGCTCGTCGGCACGACCCGGGGACGCTGAGCGGCGACGCGCCCGGTTGCAGGGCCCCGGGCCACGCGGTCCAATCCGCGCGTGAACGTCGCCGCGCCCGCCGCCCAGGCCCTCGCCGCGCACGCCGGCCGGGTCGTCCTCGCGCACGCGACCCCGCCCGCGGACCCCGGCGGGCCCCCGGCGGGCGCGATCGCCCCCGTGCCCGTCGCGGTCGACGCCTTCGCGGGCGCCGAGCTGCTCGCGCGGGCAGCCGGCGTCCGCGCGCGCCTCGCCGCGCGCGGCGTCGGCCCGGGCGACCGGGTGGCGCTCCTCGCCCCGGGCGTCCCCGACTGGGTCGCCTGCGACCTGGGGGCGCTCGCGCAGGGCGCCGTCCTCGTGCCGCTCGACCCGCGGCTCGCGGCCGCCGACCGCGCCCTGATCCTGGCCGACTGCCGGCCCGCGCTCGTCGTGCACGCCGGCGCCGACGGCGCGCCCTCGCGCGAGGCGGACCTCGCGGGGCTCCCCGCGGACGTGCCGCGCGTGGCGCTCGCGGACCTCGCCGCGCCGGGCGACGTCGCCTGGACCGAGCCGCTGCCGCGCGCCGCGGACGACCCGGCCACGATCGTCTACACGTCGGGCAGCTCCGGCCCGCCCAAGGGCGCCGTCCTCGGGCACGGCGGGCTCGAGCACGTGCTCGCCCACGTGACCGGGCGCCTGGCCGGGCTGACCGGGCGCGCCCCCGGCGAGGACCAGGCGCTCTCCTACCTGCCGCCCTGCTACGCGGGGTCGCGCGTGTTCCTGCACGCCTGCCTGCGCCGCGCGGCCCGCACGACGCTCGTCACGGACCCGGGCAGGCTGCTCGCGGCCTGGGCGCCGGCGGCGCCCGACTACGTGCTCAACGTGCCGCTCCTGCTCGAGCGGGTGCGGCGCGGCGCGCGCGAGGCGATCGCCGCGCGCGGCGCGCTGCCGGCGCGCCTCCTCGCCGCCGCCGAGGCCGCCTGGGACCGGCTCGAGGACGCGCGCGAGGCCGCGGCGGCCAGCGAGGCACGG
>JANJTH010000738.1 GCA_024711205.1 Planctomycetota bacterium
GCCGCCGCGGTCCTGCGCCACGCGCTGCCCTGGGGCGACGCCGCGCTCGTGCTGACGCTCACCGGCGGGGCGGGGCTGGCCGCGGTCGCCGCGGCGCTGCTCGAGGCGGCCAGCGTCCTGGCGCGCCGCCGCGCCGAGGGCCGCCTGGAGCACGAGGCGGTCGTCACGGCCGCCGACCGGCTCGTCCGCATGCCGCCTCGCGCCCTGCGCCGCCTGGCGCCGGACGAGGTCGCCAGGCGCTGGGCCGGGCTGGGCGAGGCGTTCGAGCGCCTGTGGGCGGAGCTGACCCCCGGGCTGACCGCCTTCGTGCTGGCCGCCGGCAGCCTCGCCGGGCTCGCCCTGCTCTCGCCCGTGCTGGCGCTCGTCACGTTCGTCCTCTGGCTGCTCCTGCCGCTCGCCGCGGCCGTCGTCGCCGCGCGCGCGCTGCCGAGCGAGGCCCGGCTCGTCGAGCGCGCGCGCGAGGGGCAGGCGTTCCTCCTCGACCTCCTGCGAGGCATGGCCCGCCTGCGCTCGGCCGCCGCCGACGCGCGCGTCGCCGCGCGCTGGGAGGAGCTGCTGTCGCGCGAGCTCGACGAGCGGGCGCGCGCCCGCCGGCTCGAAGGCGTGCACCAGGCGCTCGTGGACGCCCATCCCGCGCTGGCCCTGCTGGGCCTCCTCTCCGCGGCCGCCGCCGGCCTCGGTCCAGCCGACCCGGGGCTCCTCGTCGCGGCCGCGCTGACCCTGCTCCTGGGCGCGCCCGCCGCGGCCACGGCGGCGCGCGGCGCGCGCGCCGCGCTGCTCGCCGGGCAGGCGCTCGACCGCTTCGCCCCGCTCGTCGAGGCGCCCGTCGAGCCGCTCGCCGGCCACGACCCTGGCCGCCTGCGCGGCGCGCTCGAGCTGCGCGCCGTGACGCTCCGCCATCCGGGCGCGCCCGCCCCGGCCCTCGACGGCGCGTCGCTGCGGGTCGAGCCGGGGCGGATCGTGGCCCTCGTGGGCCCCTCGGGCGCCGGCAAGACGACGACCCTCCGCCTCCTGGCCGGCCTCGAGGAGCCGGACGCGGGCCGGGTCCTGGTCGACGGCCGGCCGCTCCACGAGCAGGACGTGGCCGCCGTGCGCGCGCAGATGGGGACCGTCCTGCAGGACGACCGGCTGGTCGTCTCCACGCTGCGCCACAACGTCGCCGGCAGCGCGCCGGCGGGCCTCGACGGGCTCTGGGCCGCGCTGCGCGAGGCGGGGCTCGAGCGCGACGTGCAGGCCATGCCCATGGGCGTGCAGACGATCCTCGAGGACGACCGCGTGTCGTCGGGCGAGAAGCAGCGCCTGCTGCTCGCCGCGCGCCTGCTGCGCGACCCGCGCGTCCTGCTCCTGGACGAGGCGACGAGCGCCGTGGGCGAGGCCGCCGAGGTGGAGCTGTTCCGCGCGCTGCGCGCCCGCGGCATCACCTGCGTCGTCGCCGCCCACCGCCGCAGCGCGATCGAGCTGGCCGACGAGGTCCACGTGCTCGAGCGGGGGCGGATCGTCGAGGCGGGGGCGCCCGCCGAGCTGCTCGCCCGCGACGGGGCGCTGACCCGCCTGCTGGCCGCGCCGCGCGCGCTGGACCCCGCCGCATGACCGGCGCGCGTCGTGGACCGTTCCGCCCGGGGATCCTCGAGCTGCTGGCCGGCGCGAACCAGGACGTCGTCGCGCCCCTGCTCCTCGCGCCGCGCGGGGGCTTCGCCCGCGCCGGGCTGGCGCTGCTGCTCGTCCTGGCGCTCGCGCTCGCCTGCGCGCCCTGGGTCCCGCTGCGGGTCGCGGCCACCGGCCGGCTGGTCCGCGTCGACGGCGCGCGCGCCCGCTTCGTGAGCGCCGCGCCGGTGACCGCGCGTCCGGGCGCGCGGGTCCGGCTCGTGGTCGTCGACGACGAGACGACCGCGTCGCTGACGCTCGACGGGCGCGTCGTCGGGACCGAGCGCGACGTCGTCGAGGTCGCCCTCGAGGGTGACGTCACGCCGGGCGCCGGGGCCGCCGTCGCTCGCTTCACGGCGGGCCGCGCCTCGCCCGTCGCCCTGCTCCTGCGACCCGGAGGCGCCCCATGAGGCCGGAGCTCCGCCCGCTCGACCGCGACGCCGCGCCCGCGTTCGCCGGCGTGATCCTGGGCCCCCACCGCGCGTCGCCGGGCGACGCGAACTGCGTGGCCGTCGGCGCGCTCGTCGACGGCCGGCCGGCCGGCGCGGCCGTGGCCAGGCTCTCGGCCGACGGCGCGCACGCCGCGCTGGGCTCGCTCGTCGTCGCGCCGGGCCGCCGCGGGCAGGGCCTCGGCGCGGCGCTCGTGGCCGAGGTCGAGCGCCTCCTCGGCGCGCGGGGAGCGCGCGAGCTCACCCTGGGCTACGCGCCGGGCAAGCCCTCGACCCCGGCGCTGCGGCGGCTGCTGGCGCGGCGAGGGTTCGAGGACCTCGGGCCGCTGCGCGCGATCTACCGCGCGAGCGCCGCGGTCATGGCGGGCCTGCCCTGGCTCGCGGCGGCGCGGCTCCCGGCGGGCTTCACCTGCGCGCCGCTGGAGGACCTGACCGAGGACGAGCGCGGCGCCCTGCGCGCGGCCCCCTGGTTCGGGGCCGACTGGGACCCGTTCGCGGCGGCCGAGCGCCACCGCGCGCGGACGCATCTGGACCTGGTCCTGCGCCGGGGGGGCGACGTCGTGGGCTGGGTCCTCTGCGCGCGGGTCGATCCGGCCACGCTCCTGTGGCACACGCTGCTCGTGCGCCGCGACCTGCAGGGCACCGGCGTCGGGCTGGCCCTGTGCGCCGAGGCGCTGCGCAGCGCCGTGGGCGACCCGTCGATCGAGCGGCACGTCCTGGCCGTCGACGAGATGAACGAGCCCATGCGGGCGCTCGTCGCGGTCGCCCTCGCCCCCCACGTGCCCCCGCCGTCGCGGCTGCACGTGTGGCGCAAGGCGCTCCAGCGCCCCTCGACGCAGGCGCCCGCCTTCGACTCGCTCTCGGCGCTCCTGCGCGCGCGCGCCGCGGAGCGGCCGGGGCGCGAGACGTTCACCTACCTCGTCGACGGGACCTGGGACGGCCCGCGCCGGACGCTCACGCCGGGTGAGCTCGACCGCCGCGCCCGGGCCACGGCGGCCCTCCTGCAGGAGCGCTGCCGCCCGGGCGACCGCGCCGTGCTGCTGCACCCGCCGGGGCTCGAGTTCCTGGGCGCGCTGTTCGGTTGCTTCCACGCCGGCGTCGTGGCCGCGCCGGCCTATCCGCCGGCGAACCGCCGCCACGTCCCGCGCCTGCGCGCGATCCTGGCCGACTCGGGGGCGGCGCTCGTGCTCACGACCTCGGCCTTGGCCGCCGAGGTCGCGGGCTGGCTGGCCGACGACGGCGGGAGGCCGGTCCCGGTCGTCGCGACCGACGACCTGCCACCCGGCCTCGAGGACGGCTGGCGCGAGCGCGCCTGCGGGCCCGACGACGTCGCGCTCCTGCAGTACACGTCGGGCTCGACGACCGCCCCGCGGGGCGTGGTCGTGCCGCACGGGCGGCTCCTGCACAACCTGGCGCTCAACCGCGCGGCCTGCGACTTCACGGCCGAGGCGCGCTTCGTCAGCTGGCTGCCGCACTTCCACGACTTCGGGCTCGTCGCCGGCCTGCTCCTGCCCCTGTACGTCGACGGGACGCTCGTGCAGCTCGCGCCGGCGGCCTTCCTGCAGCGGCCCGCGCTGTGGCTCGAGGCGATGTCCCGCGCGCGCGCCACCTTCAGCGCCGGGCCGGACTTCGCCTACGACCTGTGCGCCCGGCGCCTCGCGCCGGCGCAGCGCGCGCGCCTCGACCTGAGCCCCTGGGAGGTCGCCGTCAACGGCTCGGAGCCCGTGCGCGCGGCGACGCTCGAGCGCTTCGCGGCGGCGTTCGCGCCCTGCGGCTTTCGCCCCGAGGCCTTCATGCCCTGCTACGGGCTGGCCGAGGCCACGCTGACCGTCACGTGGAGCCCGAAGCTGCGCCCGGCCAGGCGCGAGGCCATCAGCGCCGCCGCGCTGACCGGCGGGCTCGTGCGCCCGCCGGCCCCGGGGGACCCGGACGACCGGCGCGAGCTCGTGGCCTCGGGCCGGCCGCTCGGCGACATCGAGGTGCGGATCGTCGACCCCCACACCGGTCGTCCCCGCGCGCCCGACGAGGTGGGCGAGGTGTGGGTGCGCGGCGGCGGGGTGTGCCCCGGCTACTTCGGCCGCGCCGGGGCCCCGGCGTTCGAGGGCCGCCTGACCGGCGAGACCGGGGCCTTCCTGCGCACCGGCGACCTGGGCTTCCTGCGGGGCGACGCGCTGTTCCTCGTCGGCCGCCGGGACGACGTCCTGGTCGTCCGCGGCCGCAACCACCACCCGCAGGACCTCGAGGCCACCCTCGAGGGCGTGCACCCGGCGCTGCGCCCGCACGGCGCCGCCGCGTTCGTGCTCGCCGGGGCGGACGACGACCTGGAGCTCGTCGTGGTGGCCGAGGTCGAGCGCGTGGCGGCCCGCTCGGCCGACGCCGCGGCCGTGGCCGTGACCGCGCGAGCCGCGCTGGCCGAGGCGCACGGCCTCGACCTGCGCCGCCTGGTCCTCGTCCTCCCCGGCGCGCTGCCGCGCACGTCGAGCGGCAAGAAGCAGCGCCGCGCGACGCGCGACCTCCTGGCGAGGGGCGCGCTCGAGGGCGTGGTCGGCGAGTGGCGGGCGCCGGCGCCGGGGGGCGAAGACCGCGCCGCGCCTGCGCCCGCGCCGTCGCGGGCGCAGGAGCTCGAGGCCTGGCTGACGGCGCGCCTGGACGAGCGCGGGCTGACGCTCGACTCGCTCGCGGCGCTCCAGCTCCTGTGCGCGCTGGAGGACCACCTGCAGGTCCGGCTCCCGCCGGACCTGCTCGCCCGCGCATCGACGCCCGCCGCGCTGGCGCGCGCGCTGGCGACGGCGCTCCAGCCGCTGCCCGACGACGACGTGCTCGAGCGCCTGCGCGAGGTGGCCGAGCCCTTTCTCGGCTGACCGGCCGCGTGCCGGCGGCCGCCCCCTGCCACGGCGCCGCGCTCGTGCGTGCGTTCGTCGCACGCGCGCGCGGATCGGTCTCACGGTGAAAAGGCTCGAAGAATAAGGACTTGTGCGAAACGCCTCGTGGCCGGCGCGCGTTCCCCCCGCACGAAGGGAGGTCCGCGTGCGGAAGGTCGAGGCGAAGGGGATCGGGCAGGGGAGGCGGTGGACCTCGGGGGCGCCCGGGGCGCTCGCGCTCGCGGCGCTCGCGCTCGCGGCGGCGCCCGCGGCCGCGCGGACGGGCGACTCGCTCGCGGTGCTGGCGCTCGACCCCGAGCACGGCGACGTGCGCGGGCTCGCGTGGGGCGACGACGGGCTCCTCTACGGGCTCGACCATCCGGGGGCCGACCGCGCGGCGCGCGTGTTCGTCTACGCGCGCCGCCTCGGCCCGGAGCGGCTCGAGCGCGTCGAGCGCCGGACCGCGCCGGCCGACTTCACGGCGCCGGCCGTGCTCCCCGTCGAGGCGCGCGGCCTGGCCTTCGCCCGCGAGCACGGGCGGCGTGTGCTCTACTTCGCGGCGTGGCGGGCGGGCGACGCGACGGGCTTCGCCCGCCTGTGGCGCTGGGACCTCGACCTCGACCGCACGGGCCACGTCGACCTCCGGCAGGCCGCGTTCGACCTCGGGGGCGGCGAGGTCACCGGCGTCGCCTACGCGGACGGGCACGCGGACGTGGCCTTCGACGCGGGCGCCTACGCCGACGCGACCCTGCGCGTCCGGCGGGGCGTGCTCCGCCTGCGCGTCGGGTCGACGGGCGAGGGCGGCGGCGCCGCGTGGATCGCGCTCCAGACCGGCGCCGTCACCGCCGCCTCGGGTCTCGTGGCCGGCGCGGCCACCGGGGGCCAGGCGACGCCGCGCGCGCTCGAGGCGACGGCCCGGACGGCCGTCGTCGGCGGGCCGCGGACGGTGAGCGCCGCCGCGGGGCGGCCGGGCCTCGTCGCGAGCGGCCCCCTCTCGTCGGTGTGGGGCGCGGGCGCCGTGCGGCACCTGCCGGGCAGCGGGTCCGGCAAGAGCATGGGCCTCGTGCGGGCCGCGCTCGGCGGGGCGGGCTACCTGTTCGGCACGGCGAGCGGCGACCGGGTCGTGTGCGCCGACGCCGCGAGCGGGCGCGCCCTGTTCGCCTTTCCGGTCCCGCGTCACCTCCCGCGCGACCGCGACGCCTGGGGCCTCGCCTTCGACGGGACCGACCTCTGGACGACCGAGCGGATCTCCGGCGCCGACTACGTGCACCGCGTCGACGTCGCCCGCGACCCGACCGCGCCCGACCTGGGCGCCCGCCGCGTGCGTCGCCTGCGCATGTCGATCACGACCACGCCGTCGTCCGGCGGGCTCGACCTGGGCTGGGTCCGCCACAACTACAGCCATCCGTACGCGGACCACCAGACGATCAACCAGGGCCTCGACCCGTGCTCGCGCGTCGTCCGCGACCTGACCGGCCGCGGCGAGGAGGTCCTCACCTCGAGCGACCCGGCCGGCGACCCGGCGGCCCGCCAGTGGTTCTCGCGCGTCGTCTACGACGAGGTCCCGAGCCTGGCCGCGACCTCGACCTTCGAGGTCGACGTGTGGACGCGCCGCGGCCGGCACCTGGTCTACCCGCACCTCGCCTCGCGCGACGCGGCGGCGCTCGCGGGCACGGACTACCTGGCGGACGACGACGTGCTGTTCAATCTGTCCGACCGCGCCACCTACGAGGCCTTCGTCGCGCGCGTCGCCCGCTGGGTCGAGGCGACCTGGGGCGTGCCCGCCGACCTGACGAACCCGTACTGGGCCGCGCGCAACGTGCTCGAGTACATCCAGGAGCACTACCACTACCCGCACGACGAGATCGGGCGGTTCGCGACCGAGGACCCGGCGCGCGGGCACTTCAACGCGAACCCGGCGAACCTGAAGCTGGCGCTCTCGGCCGGCCCCTACGACCAGGACGAGATCATCGCCTGCTCCGGCACGTCGGTCATGGTCGCGGGCGTCATGCGGCACCTGGGGATCCCGGCCCGCTGGGTCGGCACGTCGCAGCAGAAGAACGACTGGGACCAGGACGGCGACGGCCTGCTCGGCGCGCACGAGGAGGCCGTGGGCAACAACGGGCACCGCTACACCGAGGTGTGGCTCGGGCCGGCCTGGGGCTGGCAGCGCTTCGACGCGACGCCCTACATGCCGGCCGAGGACGCCTACGACGCGCCGCCGGCGGCCCTCGCCCAGACGCGGTTCATGGACCGCGCGGCCTGCGGCGTCGAGGAGAACCGCCTGGTCCTGAACGTCGGCTCGGGCAAGGTCGCGGCCATGTTCCGGATCCACGAGGGGGGCGGCCCGATCGACCGCGACGCGGGCGACCAGCGCTACAACCTCCAGGGCCGCTTCGAGCGCCCCGAGCTGTGGAACGGGTCCGGGCACTCGATCCGGTTCCTCCAGGCCTGCGGGCTCGAGGTCACGCTCGGCGAGCACGGCTTCGTCGCGGTCCCGCGCGACGTCGTCCCGACGGCCGTCCGGTCGCTCACGGACGCGCGCGCCGCGGCCACCGCGGTCGCCGCGGCCAGCCGGACCTCGGCGGGCGACGACGCGCCCGGCGGCGCGCTCGTGGCGACCGCGGGCGCGGCGCGGACCGTCGTGGCCGCGCCCGTCGCGGCGCGGCAGGCC
>JANJTH010000787.1 GCA_024711205.1 Planctomycetota bacterium
GCGCCGGTGGCCACGAGCGCGGTCGCGAGCGCGTCGAGCCCCGCCGGGGCGCCGCCCAGGTCGCCCGCGCGCGCCGCCGCCTCGAGCGGCTCGAGCAGCGCGAGCATCCGCCGGGCCCCCAGGCTCTTGCAGCTCCCGCGCAGCCCGTGGAGCGCGCGGGCCAGCGCCGTCGCGTCGCCGCCCCCGACGGCGGCCCGCGCCCGCGCGAGGGTCTCCGGGGCCTCGGCCAGGAACGTGTCCACGAGCTCCACGAGCCAGGCCCGCTCGACGAGGTCGCCCGCGAGCTGGGTGAAGGCGCCGCGGTCGAGCGGGTCGTCGGCGCTCGGGGTCGGCGGGCAGCGGAGGAGCGCGGCCTGGATCTCCTGGACGTGGACCGGCTTCGCCACGAAGTCGTCCATGCCCGCGACGAGGCAGCGCTCGCGCTCGCCCGGCATCGCGTCGGCCGTGAGCGCGACGAGCCGCGGCCGCCGCCCCGGCGGCCACTCGGCGTGGACCTGCCGGGCGACCTCGAGCCCGTCCATGCCAGGCATCTGCACGTCGAGGAGCACGAGGTCGTAGTCGCGCCGTCGCATGGCCTCGAGCGCCTCGTGCCCGTCCGAGGCGAGGTCCGCCCGGTAGCCCAGCCGCTCGAGGATCCGCCCGGCGACCTTCTGGTTCACGGCGTTGTCGTCGACGACGAGGATGCGCAGCGGGTGGGCGCGCCCGAGCCCCGGGTCGAGGGCCGCCGCGGCGGGGGGCCCGCTCGCCGCGGCCGCGCGCGCGCTCCCGAGGAGCGTCGCGAGCTGCCCCACCTTGACCGGCTTGGTGAGCACCCCGTCGAACGCCGCGACCACGCCCTCGGCCGGCGGGCGCCCCACGGGCGCGGAGAGGAGCAGCCGGACGGGCGTCGCGCGCGGGCGGGCGCGGAGGCGGCGCGCGAGCTCGGCCGGCGCCAGGTCGGGCACGTCGCGGTCGATCAGCACGACGTCGAACCCCTCGCCCTCCTCGAACAGCTCGAGCGCGTCCTGCCCCGAGGCCGCCGCGCGCGCGACGACCCCCCAGCTCGCGACCCGCCGCAGCACGAGCAGCCGCGCGCTCGGGTTCGGGTCGACGACGAGCAGCCGCCGCCCCGAGAGCGCGGCCCGCGCCGCCGCCGCCTCCACCTCGCCCCCCGGGGCCGGGCGGACGACGACCGAGAAGCGGAAGGTCGAGCCGCGCCCCTCGGCGCTCTCGACGTCGATCTTGCCGCCCATGAGCTCGACGAGCCGCCGGCAGATCGCGAGCCCGAGCCCGGTCCCGCCGTAGCGCCGCGTCGTCGAGGGGTCCCCCTGGTGGAAGGCCTCGAACAGGCGCGCCACGCGGTCGGGCCGGACGCCGAGCCCCGTGTCCTCGACCGCGACGCGCAGCTCGAGGCGCCCGTCGGGGCGCGGCTGCCCGCCCACGCCCACGAACACGTGCCCGCGGGTCGTGAACTTGACCGCGTTGCTGAGCAGGTTCACGAGCACCTGCCGGAGCCGCGTCACGTCGCCCACGACCCGCGCCGGGACCTTCGCGTCATCGATCAGGTAGCCCAGCTCGAGCCCCTTCTCGGCCGCCCGCGTCGCGACGAGGTCGAGCGACTCCTCGACGCAGGCGCGGATGTCGAACGGGAGCTCCTCGAGCTCCATGCGCTGCGACTCGGCCTTGGACAGGTCGAGGACGTCGTTGATCAGCGTGAGCAGCGCGTCCCCGCAGCTCCGGATCACCTCGACGTGCTCGCGCTGCTGGGGCGTGAGCGGCGTCTCGAGGAGCAGCCCGGTCAGCCCGGTCACCGCGTTCATCGGGGTGCGCAGCTCGTGGCTCACGTTCGCCAGGAAGCGCGCCTTGCTGCTCGCCGCCTCGAGCGCCTCGTCGCGCGCCCGGCGCAGCTCGTCCTCGGCGCGGCGGCGCTCGCTGACGTCCTCCACCATGGCGAGGAACGACCCCGGGTCGTCGTCGTCGTCGTCGCCGCCGAGCAGCGCGAGCGTGATCGAGGTCCACACCGTGCTCCCGTCCGCGCGGAGGAGGCGGCGCTCGCGCTTCACCGCGCGGGCCCGGTCGAGCCGGAGCGCCTGGTCGGTCGCCTCGGCCCGGTCGTCGGGGTGCACGAGCGCGCGCAGCTCGACGCCCACGAGGGCGCCCGGGTCTTCGTGCCCGAGGAGCTGCGCGAGGGGGAGGTTCGCCCGCCCCACCCGGAGCTCGGCGTCGAGCAGCGCCATGCCGAGCGGCCCCTGCTCGAAGATCGCCCGGAACCGCTCCTCGCTCTCGCGCAGCGCCCGCTCGGCCTGCACGCGCTCCGTGAGGTCGCGGATCACGCCGACGAGGAAGTCGCGCCCGCGCCGGTCCACGAAGGCGGCCTTCTTCGTGGAGATCCGCCGGCGGACCCCGGCCGGGTCGGTCAGGTCCTCCTCGTTCACGTCGACCACGCGGTCGCGCAGCACGAGCTCGTCGTGCGCCCAGAACACGTCGGCCTCGGCCGCCGGGAAGAAGTCGTAGTCCGAGCGGCCGAGGAGCGCCTCGCGCGGGCGGCCCATGAGCTCGCAGAACGCCCGGTTCAGGACGACCCACCGGTGCGCGGCGTCCTTCACGAAGATCGGGTCGGCCACGGCGTCGAGGACGCGCTCGATCAGGTCGAGCTCGGCGACCGGGTCGTCGACCGGCCGGACCGTGGGGAGGGAGGGCCGGCCATCGAGGGCCCCGGCGCCATCGAGCGCCCCGGCCCCCTCGGGCGCCCCGGCGCCATCGCTCGGACCTTCGGGAGTCGTCGACTGCCCCATCCAGCACGCTCCGCCGCGCGCCCGCCCCCGGCGAGAGGCGGTCACGTTACCCGCCCGCGGCCCTCCCCGGCGGGGCCCCGTCCGGGGCGGTCCGCGCCGCGCCGCGTCGCCCCGTCCTCCGCGGCCCGCGGCCTCCGGCTTGAACCCGCCCGGCCGCGCGGGGAGAATCCGCGCCCAGTCCGCCGGGGGGCACGGGTCGGCGTCGCGCGGCGACGCCCAGCGAGCCCGATCGAGAGGGCCGGGCGCGCGCACGAGGCGCGCGGCGCCGGCGCCCCGCCAGGCGGGTCCAGGAGGCGTCATGCGCGTCGGAGTCCCCCGCGAGATCAAGAGCAACGAGCACCGGGTCGCGATGGTCCCGGCCGGCGTGGACGCGCTCGTCCGCGCCGGGCACGAGGTCCTCGTGAGCCAGGACGGCGGGGTCGGCTCGGGGATCGCGGACCAGGAGTACCTCGACGCGGGGGCCCGGGTCGCCCGCGACAACGCCGAGGTGTTCGCCTGGGCCGACATGATCGTGAAGGTCAAGGAGCCGCTGCCCGAGGAGTACGGGCTGATCCGCAAGGGCCAGACGGTCTTCACCTACTTCCACTTCGCGGCGAGCCAGGAGCTCACCGAGGGGATGATGAAGTCGGGCGCGACGTGCATCGCCTACGAGACGATCGAGGACAGGCAGGGCCGCCTGCCGCTC
This sequence comes from Planctomycetota bacterium, assembly GCA_024711205.1. Taxonomy (GTDB): domain Bacteria; phylum Planctomycetota; class J058; order J058; family J058; genus JANJTH01. Next base: position 3,460 of record JANJTH010000787.1, read on the forward strand.
CTGACGCCGATGAGCGAGGTCGCCGGCCGCATGGCGATCCAGGAGGGGGCGAAGTACCTCGAGAAGCCGATGATGGGCCGCGGGATCCTCCTCGGCGGCGTGCCGGGCGTCGAGCCGGCCTACGTCGTGGTCGTGGGCGGCGGCGTCGTCGGCCAGAACGCGGCCAAGATCGCGGCCGGGCTGGGCGCCAACGTCGCGATCCTCGACGTGAGCCTCGACCGCCTGCGCTACCTCGACGAGATCATGCCGGAGAACGTCACGACCCTGTTCTCCACCGCCTACGCGATCCGTGAGCAGGTCCGGCGCGCCGACCTCCTCGTGGGCGCCGTGCTCACGACGGGCGCCCGCGCGCCGCGGCTCGTCCCGCGCGAGTACCTGAAGGAGATGAAGCACGGGGCAGTGATCGTGGACGTCGCGATCGACCAGGGCGGCTGCGTCGAGACGGCGCGCCCGACGACGCACCAGGACCCGACCTACGTGATCGACGGGATCGTCCACTACTGCGTCGCGAACATGCCGGGCGCCGTCGGCCGGACCTCGACCTACGCGCTCACGAACGCGACGCTCCCCTTCGCGCTCAAGATCGCGAAGCACGGCGCCCTCGCGGCCGCGCGCAACGACCCCCTCTTCGCGAAGGGGATCAACGTGATCGACGGGAAGATCACGTACGAGCCCGTCGCCGAGGCGTTCGGGCTGCCCTACTCGCCGCTCTCGGCCATCCTCGGCTGACAGCGGCCCGGCGGGCGCCTCGTCCTCTCCGTTGACACGGGGACCCGCCGGGAGTATTCTCCGGCCCTGACTTTGCGGCCCGGACGCCCGCGGGGGGGCGTCGACTCGACGACCCCCCGCCGCGTCCCGGTCGAACACCTGCACCCCTAGCTCAATTGGATAGAGCACCTGGCTACGGACCAGGAGGTTAGAGGTTCGAGTCCTCTGGGGTGTATTCCGGCTGCGCGCCGGACGAGCTCTTTCACGATGACGGACGATCGGGACGCGCGGGACGAGGCGCTCATGCGCCTCGCCCTCGACGAGGCCCCCCTCGCGCTGGCCCACGGGGACGTGCCGGTCGGCGCCGTCGTCGTGGACGACGCGGGGAACGTGCTCGGCCGCGGCCACAACCGGCGCGAGGAGCGCGGCGACCCCGTGGCGCACGCGGAGGTCGAGGCGATCCGCGAGGCCGCGCGCGCGCGCGGCCTGTGGCGCCTCGACGGCGCGACGCTCTACGTGACGCTCGAGCCGTGCCCCATGTGCGCCGGCGCCCTCGTGAACGCGCGCGTCACCGCGCTCGTGTACGGGGCGAAGGACCCGCGGGCGGGCGCGGTGGACAGCCTGTTCGGGCTGTGCACCGACGGGCGCCTGAACCACCGCCTCGCGGTGCGGGGCGGCGTGCTCGAGGCGGAGTGCGGAGAGCTCCTCCGCCGCTTCTTCCGCGAGCGCCGCGGGCGCTGACCGGGCCCCCGCGGGGCCCGACCGGTCGTCGACCCCCAGGGAGCGGTGTCCGAGTGGTCGAAGGAGCACGCTTGGAAAGCGTGTATGCGCGAAAGCGTATCGAGGGTTCGAATCCCTCCCGCTCCGTCCCGGCGTCGCCCGACCTCCTGGGCGGGCGCGTATGATTGACAAGTCGACGGTCTCCGAGGCGGGCGCGTTGGGTAAGTGACGCAGAAGCCTGGACCCTCTGCAAGCGGCGGGCGTGAACCTGGTCAGGTGCGTGAGCAAGCAGCCATAAGCGTTTCCGTCGTTGTGCCGGAGGATCATCTGGGTGGAGTCGGCTGCCTGCCGCGTCCGCCTCGGGGACCGTCGAACGAGTAGAGTGGGGCCCTCGCCCGGCAGCAGCCCCCGGACGGGTCCGGGGCGCCGCGGGCGCGGGGATGGCGCGCCGTGACCTACGTCGCCTTCGCGCGGAAGTACCGCCCGCGGACCTTCGAGGACGTGGTCGGGCAGGAGGCGATCGCCGACGCGCTGCGCGCGGCCGTCGCCGCGCAGCGCACCGCGTCGGTCTACCTGTTCGCGGGGAGCCACGGCGTCGGCAAGACGTCCATGGCCCGGATCCTCGCGAAGGCGCTCGGGTGCGCGGCGGTCCAGGACGGCCGCCCGTGCCTGGCCTGCCCCGCCTGCCTGGGCGTCGAGCGCGGCGAGGCGCTCGACGTGATCGAGATCGACGCGGCCTCGAACCGCGGCGTCGAGGACGCCGAGCGGATCCGCGACGGCGTGCGCTATCGGCCGCAGGGCGCCGGCTGCAAGGTCTACATCCTCGACGAGGTGCACCAGCTCTCGCGCACGGCGTTCGACGCGCTCCTCAAGACGTTCGAGGAGGCGCCGGCGCACGTCCGGTTCATCCTCGCGACGACCGAGCTCCACAAGGTGCCGGCCACGATCCGCTCGCGCGCGCAGGTGTTCCACTTCCGCCGCGCGACCCGCCCGCAGGTCGAGGGGCGCCTGCGCTCGATCGCGGAGCTCGAGGGGGTCCCGATCTCGCCCGCGGCGCTCGGTGTGATCGCGCGCCGCGCCCGCGGGTCCATGCGCGACGCGCAGAAGCTCCTCGATCAGGTGACGACCCTGGGCGTCCCGGCCGGCGGCGCGATCGGGCCCGAGGACGTGGCGGGGCTCCTCGGCACGCTGACCGACGAGCGGGTCGTGGGGGTGCTCGAGGCGCTCGTGCGCGGCGACGTGCGCGCGCTCCTCGACGAGCTCGCGCGGTACCTGGCCGAGGGCGGGCGCCCCGGGACGTTCTCCGAGGAGCTCCAGGAGGCGCTGCGCGCCGTGCTCTACGCGCGCGTGGGCGGCCCGGGCTCGGCGCTCCTCGAGGAGTCGCCCTACCCGCTCGAGCTCGTGGCCCCGATCGCCCGCGCGCTGGGCGAGGACGCGCTCCTCTACGCGCTCACCGTCCTCCAGCGGGCCGAGCACACGCTGCGCACGGCCCGCGAGCCGCGCGTCGTGCTCGAGGTCGCGCTCGTCCGGCTCGCCCGCGTCGCGGACCTGCGGCCCATGGCCGAGCTGGTCGCGCGGCTCGAGCGGCTCGAGGAGGCGCTCGCCCGCGGCGACCCGGGGCCCCGGGCGGCCTCCGCGTCGCCCCGGGGCCCGGGCGACGCGGCGCCGCTCCCCGAGGGCCCGCCCACGGTCGCCCCGACCGCCCCCGCGCGCGCCCAGCCGCCGGGCCCGGACCGCG
>JANJTH010000886.1 GCA_024711205.1 Planctomycetota bacterium
GAGGCCCGCGCGCGCGGCGGCCGGCGCCGCCGTGTCCAGGGCGCCGGGCGCGTCCGCGTCGTGGAACACGGCGGCGAGCGCGACGTCGCCCAGGAGCGCGGCCAGGGCCTCCGCCCGCGCCGCGCCCGCGGGGGAGAGCGCGCCGCGCGCGACCTCCGCGGGGCGCGCGATGTAGACCGTCGTCACGGGCCCGGGGCGCCGCACGCGGAGGATCGACGGGCGCCCCTCGGTCCGCACGACGAAGGACCGCTCCGGCTCGTCCGTCACGCCGCCTCCACGCCGACCGCCCCGGCGCACGCCGCCGAAGTCTAGCCGCGGGTTGGGGATGGCGAAAGCTGCTCCGGCGGCCCCGGTCCCGACGCGCGCCTGGTAACGTGCCGCGCTCGCATGGGAGGTGTTGCGTGAACGGACGCTGGGCGTTCCTGGCTGGCTTGCTCGTCGCCGTGTCGACGACGACCGGCTGCATGGAGGAGAAGGTCGACCTGCAGCTCGAGGCCGATGGCCGCGGCAAGGTCAAGGTCGAGCGGCTCATGGGCCAGCAGATGAGCAGCATGCTGCTCATGATGGCCCCGGACAAGGACGCCGCCGTCGGTGAGCAGGCCGCGGAGGCGCTCGCCGAGTGGGAGGGCGTGAGCGCCTGGACCGACGTCGAGACGATCAACAAGGGCGGGCGCGTCGGCTTCAAGGCGACCGGCTGGTTCGAGGACGCGGCCAAGGTCAAGAAGAAGAGCGAGAACAACCAGACCGGGTTCACGATCGAGCGCGCGGGCGGGAACATGACCGTCAAGCTCGCGCAGGGCCAGGCCGAGGGCGGCGCCGAGGGCGACCAGAGCGACGAGATGTTCACGGCCGACGACCAGACGTTCGAGATGCAGCGCGGCATGGCCAAGGGCATGCTCGCGGGCATGCTCAACGAGCTGAAGATCGAGATGGCCGTGACGCTGCCCGGCGAGGTCACCGAGGCGACGGGCCTGAAGAAGGACGGCCGGCGCGCCGCCTTCGTGGTCGAGGGCAAGACGATGTCCGGCGCGATCGACAAGATGTTCGACCGCGTGGCCGAGCTGCGCCCGAAGGTGAAGGCCGGCGAGATGACGGTGACCGAGGCGAAGGCCCAGGTCCAGAACGAGCTGGGCGACATCATGGGCGGCGGCGCGAAGGACATGTCGGCCACCTGCGCCGAGCCGGCCGCGGACCCGGCCGCGAAGGCCGCCTTCGACAAGGCGCTCGGCGAGGCGAAGGCCGCGTACGAGGCGTCCCCGTGGAAGGAGAAGGTCGAGACCGCCAAGCTCGGCAAGGGCGGCGAGTTCGGCGAGGACGACGGCATGGGCGGCGGCGAGGGCGACTGAGCCCGGCGCGAGGTCCGTACGCGCCGGCGGCCCTCGCGGCCACCGACGCGGCGCTCGCAGGATCCGACGCAGGGCCGGGCGCCGCCGCGAGGCGCGCCCGGCCCGCGCGTTCCGGAGCGGGCGGATGCGGGAAGAGCTCCGCGGGGTGCGGGCTCGGCCGCGGGGACGGGGAGCGCTCCGCGGGGTGCGGGCCCGGAGCAGGGTCGGGGCGAACAAGCGAGGGTGAGGATGAGCACTGCGCCCGTCGGAGCGCTCGTGCGGGACCGGCACCTGCCGGACCTGGGCTACGGCCGCGTCGTCGCGCACGGGCGCGACGGCTGGAGCACGCTGGTGTGGGCCGGGCAGCCGGTGCCGCGCGAGGTGCGGCTCGCGGACCAGGACGAGGTCGTCCGGGCGCGGCTCCACCCGGGGCAGCGCGTGCGCGTCGTCGCGGGGCCGGGCCCGGGCACGGGCGCGAGCCAGGGCGAGGGCGCCGTCGTCCGGGGGCTCCCCGAGGACGAGCCCGGGGACCTCTGGCGCTACGCGGTCCGCCTGGCCGACGGCGAGCGCGAGGTCGACGAGCGCGCGCTCGAGCCGTGCGCGGCCGCGAGCGAGGACCCGCTCGACCGGCTCGAGGCGCTCGACTGGGACGGGGGCGGGGCGTTCCTGGCGCGGGCGGCGCTCCTGCGCGTCGTGTCGCGCTGGCACGAGGACGCGTTCGGGATCCCGCCCCTGCTCGGGGCGCGCGTCCACCCGCTCGCGCACCAGGTCCACGCCGCGCGGCGCGTGCTCACCGACCGCTCGCCGCGGTTCGTGCTCGCCGACGAGGTGGGGCTCGGCAAGACGATCGAGGCCGGGCTCGTGGCGCAGGCGCTCTCCGCGGTCACGCCCGACCTGCGCGTGCTCGTGGTCGCGCCGGGGGCCATGAGCCGGCAGTGGCTGTGCGAGATGTTCCTGCGCTTCGGCGAGCAGGTGTTCGTGCACCTCGACCTGGGGCGGCTCGACCGCGAGGACGACCCGCGCGCGCTCGCCGCGCGGCCGCGCGTGATCGTGTCCACGACGGCGCTCGAGGCCTGGCCGGGGCTGCCGGCGCTCCTGCTCGAGCAGCGCTGGGACCTCGTGATCGTCGACGAGGCGCACCAGGTCCCGCCGGACCGCCCGCTCTACGGGGCGCTGCGCGCGCTCGCCGCGCGGGCCGGCGCGTTCCTGGCCCTCTCGGCGACCCCCGGCAAGCGCGACGAGGCGGGCCTGCTCGGGCTGCTCGCGCTCGTCGACCCCGACGCCTTCGACCCCGCCAGCCCCGGCAGCCCGGGCGGGCGGGGCGCGCTCGCCCGCCGGCTCGCCGTGCAGCAGGCCGTGCTCGAGCGGCTGCCGCCGCTGCTCGCGCTCGTCGATCGGCTCGAGGCGGGCGACGAGGCGCCCCCGGCGGCGCTCGCCGCGCTCGCGGGCCGCTGGGCCGACGCCGTCCCGCACGACGAGGTCGTCGCCGACCTCGTGGCCCGGCTGCGCGCGGGCGACGCCGCGGCGGCGACCGAGCTGCTCGCCTACGTGCAGGAGTTCCACCGGGTCGAGCGGCGGATCGTGCGCACGCGCCGCGCGACCGTGCGCGCGCTGGGGACGGCGCTCCCTCCGCGCCAGCTCGAGGTCCTCCGCTACCGGGCCGGGCCCGCCGAGCAGGCGCTCGTCGCGCATCTCGACGCGCTGCCGACGCCCGACGACGCGGGCCCGCTCGCGCTCGGGCTGCGCGGGCTGCTCGTGCGCGCGGGCACGACCTCGCCCATGCACCTGCTCGAGCTGCTCGAGGCGCGC
>JANJTH010000905.1 GCA_024711205.1 Planctomycetota bacterium
GACGAGGCGCGGGGCCCCGCCGCCCCGGCGCCGGGCGGCCCGCTGCGCCTCCTCCTCGGCGCGGCGCAGGGCCGCCGCGAGGGCGCCGCCGTCGGGGTAGCGGTCCTCCGGCTCCGGCGCGAGGCAGCGCGCGACGACCGCGCGCAGGGCCGCCGGGGCCTCGGGGCGGAGGTCCTCGAGCGGCGTCGCGCCCCCGCTCAGCATGCGGTTCACGACCTCGAGCTGGCTCGCCCCGGGGAAGGCGACCGCCCCGGTCAGGCACTCGTAGAGGAGCGCCCCGAGCGCGAACACGTCGGCCTGGGGGCCGACGTGCTTCGCGTCGAGCATCTGCTCGGGCGGCATGTAGCCGAGCGTCCCGGCGATCGTCCCCGTCTTCGTGATCCCGAGCCCGCGGCGGGCCTCGGCCTCGTGCAGGTGCTTGGCGAGCCCGAGGTCGGCGATCAGCGGCCGCCCGCGCGCGTCGAACAGCACGTTCTCGGGCTTGAGGTCGCGGTGCACGACCCCCGCCGCGTGCGCGCGCCCGAGCGCGCGGGCCAGGGACCGGCCGAGCTGCCAGACCTTGTAGAGCGGCCACGGCCCGGCGCCCAGGCGCGCCCGCAGCGTCCCGCCGGGGAGGTACGGCATGACGAGGTAGGGGCCCTGCGGGCTCTCCCCCGCGTCGAGCAGCGGCACGAAGCCGCCCTCCCGGGCGAGCTCGGCGTGGACGTCGAGCTCGCGGAGGAACCGCTCGAGGGCCTGGCCGCGCTCCGGGTGCAGGAGCACCTTGACGGCGACCGCCTCGCCGTCGGGCGCGCGACCGCGCAGGACCACGCCCGCGCCCCCGCGGCCGAGCTCCTCCTCGATCCTGTACGGCCCGAGCTCCATCCCTCGCCGCCCCCGCCGGGGCGAGGCGCGCCGCGGCGCGCGCGATCGTAGCTGGCCTCATCCGAGCTGCACGCTGCGCCGGCTGATGCTCCCCAGCTCGAAGCCGCGCACGAAGGTGCGCGCGACGTCGCCCGGGCGCGCGGCGCCGGCCACGACGAGCAGCGGGCGGAGGTGCTCGTCGGTCGGGTGCGCGAGCGCGGCGCCCGGCGCGGCCCGCCACCCCGCGAGCGCGGCCCGATCGCCCGCCTCGAGCACCTCGCCGACCCAGTGGTCGAAGTCGTCGGCCCAGCAGGGCGGCGGGCTCGTGTCGGACCAGTCGACCCGCGCGAGGTCGTGGACGGCCGCGCCGCTGCCGAGGACGAGCACGCCGCGGTCGCGCAGCGGGGCGAGGCGCGCCCCGAGCGCGAGGTCCGCCTCGGGCGTGGCGCCGCGGGGGAGCGCGAGCTGGGCCACCGGGACGTCGGCCCCGGGGAGGACGTGGACGAGCGGGACCCAGGCCCCGTGGTCGAGCCCGCGCTCGACCACGCGGGCGCCGAGCAGGGCCGACGCCTCGGCCGCGAGGGCCTCGGCGCGCGGGGGCACGTAGCGCACGCGCGAGAGCCGCTCGGGGAAGCCGGAGAAGTCGAAGACCTGCGCGCCGCCGGGGCTGACGAGGAGCCCGTCGGCCTCCCAGTGCGCCGAGACGACGAGCACCCCGCGCGGCGGCGGGAGCGCGGCCCCCCAGGCCCGGAGCGGCGCGCCGCGCTCCGCGTCGAGCGCGAGCATGGGGGACCCGTGGCCCACGAAGGCGACGGGCAGCGGGCGCGTGACCATGGCGACCTCCGGCGAGCCACCGTGCACGGCCCGTGCCACGCCCGACCTCTCGCCCCCCGGGACGGCGACGGCGTCGTCCCCCGCTCGGGGTGAGAGCCGGGCCGATCGGAGTGAGAGGCCGCGCGCGCAAGTCCCTTGCACGCGATCCGGCACGTCGGCTGCAATGAGGTCGGCGGGAGGTCGCAATGATCCAGGTTCGACGCGCCGAGGAGCGAGGCCACGCCGATCACGGGTGGCTCGACACGTGGCACACGTTCTCGTTCGCGAGCTACCACGACCCGGCCCACATGGGCTTCCGGGCGCTGCGCGTGATCAACGAGGACCGCGTGGCCCCGGGCACCGGCTTCGGCAAGCACGGGCACAGCGACATGGAGATCGTGACCTACGTGCTCGACGGCGCGCTGCGCCACGAGGACAGCCTGGGCAACGGCTCGGTGATCGCCCCGCACGACGTTCAGCGCATGACCGCGGGGACCGGCGTCCTGCACAGCGAGCAGAACGCGTCCAGGGACCTGCCCGTGCACCTGCTCCAGATCTGGCTGCTCCCCGAGCGGCGCGGGCTCGCGCCGGGCTACGAGCAGCGCCGGGTCGCGCCCGAGGAGAAGCGCGGGCGCTGGCGCCTGATCGGCGCGCGCGACGGGCGTGAGGGCGCGGTCACGATCCACCAGGACGTCGACCTCTACGCCACGCTGCTCGCCCCCGGCGAGGTCGTGACGCACCGGCTCCGCCCGGGCCGGCACGCCTGGCTCCAGGTCGCGCGCGGGCAGGTGACGCTCGGCGGGCAGGCGCTCGCGGCGGGTGACGGCGCGGCGGTCGGCGGCGAGGCCGCGCTCGAGGTCCGGGCCGGGAGCGACGCCGAGCTGCTCCTGTTCGACCTGGCCTGACTCGACGGACGGCGAGCGCGTCGGCCGGAGCCTCGTGACGCTTCGACCCCGCGCTCGCCCTCGCCGGCCGCCCCGCGGCGCCGGCCCGGGCGGCCGCCGACCGCGGGGGGTGAGCCGGGCCGGGCCGCCGGGTACGATCCGCCGCGGGAGGCCCCATGACGTCCGTCCCCGCCCGGCCGCGCCCCACCCGGACCGCCCTCGCGCTGGCCTTCGTCGCGCTGGCCGTCGTCGCCCTCGCGGCGCTCGGGCCCGTGGTCACTCCCGCCCACGCGGCCCCCGGGCTCCCGGCCCGCGAGGTCGCCGAGCTCAAGCAGCAGATCGGGGAGGCGGCGCAGCAGAACGCCTGGCCGCGCGTCGCCGAGCTCATGACGCGGCTCGCCGAGGACGGCGACAGGAAGACGTTCGCGTTCCTGCTCAAGGTCGCCGAGCGCGCGCCCGCCCGCGCGGGGGCCGACGACTGCGCGATCGCGCTCCGCCGCGCGGCCGAGGTGATCGGCGACGACCGCCGGTTCACCGAGGAGCTCCGCAAGACCGCGACCCGCTCGAAGCAGGCGGCGGTCCGGCGGGCGCTCCTGATCCACCTGGCCGCCCGCCGCGACTGGCCCGCCCTGATCGAGGGGATCAAGGACGAGGACGAGGACACCGCGGCCGTCGCCGTGTGGCGGCTCGCCGACGCCCGCGTCGTCGAGGCGGTCGAGCCCATGATCGCGCAGATGGAGAAGCTCGACCGCACGCACGGCGGGATCTGGGACGTGCTCCGCAACGCGCTCGCGCAGCTCCTCGGCCAGAAGCTCGGCTCCGGGGTCGAGTACCGCTCGCGCTGGCAGCTCGTGCAGCAGCAGGGCGGGCTCGAGGCGGTCAAGCCCGAGGCGGAGCCCCCGCCCAGCGGCGGCGGCTCGGTCACGCGGCTGTTCGGGCGCGAGATCGAGTGCACCCGCGTCGTGTTCATCCTCGACGTGTCCGGCTCCATGCAGGCGATCGACCCGAACCAGCGCGACTACGACGACCCGGGCTCGCGCACGCGCGGCGGCCAGACCGAGGGCGAGCGGCCCAAGGGCAAGACGCGGCTCGAGCGCGCCCAGCGCGAGCTCAAGAAGGTGATCCAGGCGCTCCCCGAGGGGGTCAAGATCAACGTGGTCGCCTACTCGAGCCAGGTGAAGCTCTGGCGCGCCGGCGACGCCGACGCGCCCCCCACGGTCCACGCGATGAGCAAGGCCAACAAGGAGGCGGCCTGCGAGTTCGTCGACTCGTTCACGGCCGACGGGGTCACGGTGACCGACGACGCGCTCGTGCGGGCCTTCTCGGTCGAGGGCGCGCGCTGCTTCTACCTGCTCTCGGACGGCGCGCCGACCCACGACGGGACGACGATCGTGCCGACCGAGGACATCCTGCGGGTCGTAGCCGAGTACTCGAAGGACCGCAAGGTCACGATCCACACGCTCGGGTTCCGCGGCGCCGACCGCGACATGATGCAGCGGCTCGCCCAGCAGACGGGCGGCAAGTACTCGGACATCGAGTAGCGTCGAGCCGGAGGCGCCGTGTCCACCTGCCCCTACTGCGCCGAGGCGCTCCCCGCGGAGGCCGAGCGGTGCCCCTCCTGCGGCGAGGACCTGCGCGGGCCGGGGCCCGGGCAGGTCCGCGCGGGGCGCGGGCCCGGGCTCGTGATCGGCCTGATCGTCCTCGCGCTGCTCGGCGCGCCGTGCGCGCTCGGGCTGCTCGCCGCGCTGCTCATGCCCGCGCTCATGCAGGCCAAGGACAAGGCGAACCGGACGAAGTGCGGGAACGAGCTGCGGCAGCTCGGGCTCGCCTCGCTCCAGTACGCCGACGACGAGCGCCGCTTCCCCCACGTCCGCGGCCTGGGCGAGCTCGACGGCGACGTCGAGACGGGCGACGGCTCGCGCGTCGCCCGGACGCTCCTCTGGGCCGGCTACCTCGACGCGACCGAGCCGTACGTGTGCCCGTCGTCGTTCGACCTGGCGGCGCCGCTCGCGGGCGACCCGCGCGCGTTCGGCTGGGCCGGCGCCGTGAAGCGCTCGACCTCGGTCTCGCCGATCGCCGACGAGCTCGACGACCCGCCGACGGACCTGAACGGCGAGCTGTCCTACGGCTGGCAGCGCCGGTCGCTCACGGCGAACGCCCGCTCGACCACGCCCTGGGCGGCGGACAAGGCGCGCCGCGATCCCATGAACCTCCGCGCGGTCGGCAACCACGAGGACGGCACGAACGTCGTCACCGCCGACTGCGCGGTCATGTGGCGCCCGGCCGGGGCCGAGGGCCCGCTCGCGAGCACGGACCCCGCGGACCCGCAGGCCGGGTTCCTCGGGGTCGTCGAGCCGGGCCCATGAGCGCCACGGACCTCTCCGGCGACCCTCCCGTGCCCGGCGCGAACTGCGCGTCCGCCCCACGCGCGGCGGAGGCAGCCAAGGCCGGGCAGCCGGCCCCGCCCCGTCCGCCCGCCGAGCCGCCGGACCGGCTCGAGCTGCGCGTGCTCGAGCTCCACGAGCTGGCGCGGGCCCTCCCGCGGCTCGACGACGACGAGGGCGAGCTCGCGCGCGACGCGCTCCGCGCGGCCTGGGACGACCTCGACGGCCCCCGGCTCAGCCTGGACTGACGCCCGGCAGGACGCCGCCCCGTCGGGCCTCGCCATCGCGCGAGGCGGCGCCCCCGCGGCGCCCCGAGCCCGCAGCGGCCGAGCGCGGCGAGGGCCCTCGACGACCCGCGGCGCGGCGCCCCCTCCGCCGTCCCTCCCGAAGCCCAGCCCCGTCGCAGTGCGTGGGGGACTCCGCAGGAGTCCCCCACGCACTGCGTCAGTAGTCGGCCGCGCCGCCCGCGAGCCGGCCCCGGCACTCCTCCATGCGGGTCGCGGCGAGGCCCGTCTTGTCCCTGGGCGGCCGCTCCTCGAGGAAGGCGCCGTACGCGTCGAGCGCGGCCTTCCAGGCCCTGGCCTCGTAGTGGCAGTGCCCGCGCAGGAGCAGGACGTCCGCCTTGCCGAACCAGCGGGCGCGCGCCACGCGGCGGGCCGCCTCCTCGAGGTCGGCGAGCGCCTCGCGGAAGCGCCCCTGCTCGTGGAGGGCCTCGGCGCGGGCGAAGTAGGCGTCGGCGAGCTCGGGGTCCGCGCGCAGCGCCTCGTCGAGGTCCTGCCGCGCGCGGTCGGGGTAGCGCCGCGGGCCCCGCAGGTGCGACACGCCGCGCACGAGCAGGGCCTCGCCGGACCGGCGGGCCAGGAGGATCTGGTCGGCCTTCCCGCGGGCCTCGTCGTAGCGCTCCGCCCGCAGGAGGGCCTCGGCCTCGAGGAGCAGCGCGTCGGCCCGGCCCGGGGCCCGCGCGAGCACCGCGGCCACGTCCTCGAGCGCGGGGCCGGGGCGGCCCGCGGCGAGGCGCAGGCGCGCGCGGAGCAGGCGCGCCTCGACGAGCGCCGGGTCGCCCGCGACGGCGCTCGAGGCGTGCTCCTCCGCCTCGCGGCGGCGGCCCGCCTCGAGCTCGAGGAGCGCGAGCACGAGGTGCGCCCGCGGGCTCGCCGGGGCCCTCCGCAGGACCTCCTCCGCGTCGCGGCGCGCGGCCGCGCCGTCGGCCGGCGCCGCGCGCACCGCCCCGTCGTCGTCGCGGTCGAGGCGGGCGTCCGCCCGCAGCGCGAGGGCCCGCGTGGACGTCGGGTCGAGCGCGAGCGCGCGCGCGACGTCGGCCAGGGCGCCGGGTCGGTCGCGTCGGCCCGCGTAGCGCGCCTCGGCGCGCAGGACGTGGGCGAGCGCCTGCGCGGGGTCCCGCTCGAGCGCGCCCTCCGCGCTGCGCAGCGCGCCCTGCGGCTCGCCCCGCGCGAGGAGCGCCTCGCTCCGCCCCGCCCACGCCGTCGGGAGGGCCGGGTCCCGCTCGAGCGCGAGCTCGAAGGCGCGGAGCGCGCCCTCGGGGTCGCCGCGGGCGAGCCGCTGCGCCCCGGTCGCGGCCGCGCCGAGCGCCCCGAGCGGGTCGAGCTCGATCGCGCGGGCGAAGTCCGCGGTGGCCGCCTCCACGCGGTCGGGGCCCCAGCCGTCGAGGCGCCAGCGCCCGCGCGCGAGGAACGCCGCGGCGGACCGGTCGTCCCGCTCGCAGGCCAGGTTCAGGTCGAGCAGGACCGACCGGACGAGCGCCTCGAGCGCCTCGCCCCCGAGCGCCCCGTCCGGCGCCGCGGCCCCGGCGCGGGCGAGCCGAAGGCGCGCCCGGACGAGGTAGGCGTCGGCCCAGGCGTCGTCGGTCACGACCGCCTCGTCGACCAGCGCCGCGCGCCGCGCCAGGTCGGCCTCCGCCTCGGCGCGCGCGAGGAGCCCCGCCGCCCGCGCGCGCTGCTGCCCCCGGCGGACCGTCGCCTCCAGCCCCGAGACGACCTCGCGGATCCGCGGGTCCTGCAGGACCTCGGGCGGCAGCGCCCCCGCGCGCTCGAGCGCGAGCGCGGGCTCGAGCCCCTCCCACGTCGCGAGGAAGGTGCGCCGCGCCTGCTCGGCCTCCTGACCACGCAGGGCGAGCCACACGCCCGCCGGCACGACGCCCAGCAGGAGCACGCCGGCCGCGACGCCCACGGCGAGGGCGCCCTTCGAGCGGCGGGGCGCGACCGGCGGGGCCTCCGACTCGGACTCGGACTCGGACTCGCTCGGCGTGTCCCGCCGCGGGAGGGGCTTCGGGAGGACGACCCGGGGGCGCTTCGCGCCGTCGCCCTTCGTGCCGGCGCCCTTCGCGCCGTCGCCCTTCGCGCCGTCGCCCCTCGCGCCGTCGCCCTTCGCGTCGGCAGGTGGGCGCGCCACCTCGCGCGCGGGGGACCCGCCGACGTCCTCGCCGCGCGCCGGCCCGGGCTCGTCGGGCGGCGCATCCGGCCTGGGCCCCTTCGCGGCGGCGGGCCGCTTCGCCGTCGGTCGCTCCCCCCGGCCCGCGCGCGGGGCTGCGGCCACCTGGCCGACCTCCGCGGCCTGGCCGTCCTCCTTCGAGGCCGCCGCGGAGGCGGGCCTCCGCTCGCCCTCCGCCTCGGCCGCGGGGCGCCCGCCCGCGACGAACTTCGCCGAGGGGCGCGGCGGCTCCGGAGACCCGGGACCGCCCGGATCCTGCGCGAAGGGGTCCGCGACGGCGGCGGGGGCCGCGGGCGGTGCGCCGGCGATCGGGTCCTGCGCGAATGGGTCCGCGACGGCGGCGGGGGCCGCGGGCGGCGCGCCGGCGATCGGGTCCTGCGCGAAGGGGTCCGCGACGGCGGCGGGGGCCGCTGGCGGTGCGCCGGCGATCGGGTCCTGCGCGAAGGGGTCCGCGATCGTCCGCACCGGCGCGCTCGCCCCGCGGTCTGCCAGCACGGCGGAGGGCGGCGGGTCGTCGAAGGGCGTCGCGAGGGCCCGCTCGATCGCCGGCGCCGGGGCGCCCTCGAGCGGGTCGTCCGCGAACGGGTCCACCGGGGCGGGCCGCTCGCCGCTCACGGGGCGGATCAGGTCGTCGTCGTCCCAGGGGACGGCCGCCGGCTCGCCGCCCCCGCCGGCGCCGCCATACACGTCAGTTCCCGCGCCTCCGCCCGCCCGGCCCGCCGAGGGGGTCGAGGTCCTCGCCCTTGTCCGCGCCCGGCTCGTCGTCCTTGAGCTGCCCGGCGAGCCGGCGCTCGAGCTCCTCGAGCCGCGGCATGACCTTCTGCTGGAGCGCGGCCGCGCCCACGGACGTCCCGCTCCGGTACTTCTCGTACCACTTCTTCGCGTTCGCCCAGTCCTTCATGTGGTAGTAGCAGTGGCCGCGGATCAGCCACACGTCGTACTCGCGGAAGAACCCGCCCGACTTGCGCTGGGCCTCGGCCTTCTCGAGGTCCGCGAGGCACTCCTCCCAGCGGCTCATCGTGCAGAAGGTCGCCGCCCGGTAGAAGAGGGCGTCCGGGAAGTTGGGCTTGCGGTTGATCGCCTCGGTGAACTGCTCGATCGCCTTGGCGAGCTCGCGGCGGGGCTGCTTGAGGAAGCACTGCCCGAGCTGGAAGTAGGGCTCGGCGAGGTCGGCGTCGATCGTGATCGCCTGCTCGAGGTAGTTGCGCGCGTTGTCGAGCTCGTTGCGCGCGACGAGGATCGCGCCCTTCATCGTGAGGGCGCGCACGTTGTTCGGCTCGATCTCGAGCACCTGCTCGAAGTCCGCGAGCGCCTGGTCGTCCGCGTCGCGCGCGCGGAGCCGGCCGCGCGTGAGGAACGTGAGCGGGAGGTGCCGCCCCTTGTCGACGGCCCGGCTCGCGTAGCGGAGCGCATCCGCCGTGTTGCCCTCCGCCTGGCAGACCTCGGCCAGCGTGAGGTAGGCGAGCGGCTGCTCCGGGTCGACGCGGAGCGCGGCCTCCGCGTCGTCGCGGGCGGCCTTCTGGTCGTCGGGGCCCGAGATCACCTCGCCGATCCGGTCGCGGACGAGCCGGACGTGGCTGCGCAGCGCGAGGGCGGCGGCGTGGGTCGGGTCGATCTTGGTCGCCCGGTCGAGGTCCGCGAGCGCCCCTGCCGGGTCGGCGCTCGAGCGATAGCGGGCCTCGGCCTGGAGCGTCAGCGCCTCGGCCGAGGTCGGGTCGAGCCGGAACGCCTGCGACGCGTCGTTGAGCGCGTTGGCCCAGTCGCGCTTGCGCAGCCTGGCCTCGGCGCGGCTCAGGTACGCGTCCGCCAGCTTCGGGTCGCGGTCGATCGCCTTGCCGAACAGGGCGATCGCCTCGTCGAGCTTGAGCCGGGCGGCCTCGATCAGCCCGAGCGCGAGGAACCCGAGCGGGCCCTCCGGGTCGGAGGTCGAGGCGTTCTGGAGCGAGCTCTGGGCCCGCTCGCGCGCCTCGGGGTCGCCGCGCTGCACGAGGTAGAGCTGCCCCTTGGCGAGGTGCGCCAGCGCGCTCCGCCCGTCGCACGAGATCGCCTGGTCCAGGTCGCTCATCGCCTCGATCGTGAGCGCGCCCGGCTTCGGGGCCGCCTTGCCCGAGAGCGCCCCGCGCCGCGCCACCGCGTACCGCGCGCGCGCGCGCGCCACGTACGCGTCCGCGAACGTCGGGTCCGCCTCGACGGCCTGCGTGCAGAGCGCCATGCGCGCGTCGAGCGTGGGGGCCTCCGGCAGCTTGGCGAGGATCGCCTTCGCCGCGGCCCGCGCGTCGCGCGCGGCGACGGCCGCCCGGAGCGCGTCGATCTCCTTCTTCACCTCGGGGTCCTGCAGCAGCTTGGGCGGCAGGGTGTCCACCGCCTCGAGCGCGGCCTTCGGGTCGTCCTTGGAGGCCGCGGCGAGCTCGAGGAACGCGACGCGCGCGCGCGAGGTGCTGCGGCGGTCGAGGAACACGTAGAGGCCCGCCACGACGAGGATCACGAGGGCCGCGGCCGCGCCCGCGAGGACCGCGGCCGGCGGCCCCTTCTGCGCCGGCGCCGGCTGCGCCCGGCCGCGCGCGCCCTTCTTGCGGGGGATCGTCGTGCTCTGGACGTTCGTGTCCTCGTGCTCGTCCCCGTCCTCCTCGTCGTCCGCCCCGTCGTCGGGCTTGAGCTGGAGCGGGCCGGGGAGCTTGACCTTGCCGCCGCTCGCGCCGGGAGCCGACGCGCTCGGCTGGCGGTGCGTCGCGCCCGGCCCGAACGGGGCGCGGCCGGCCTGCGTCCCGTGCGACGCGGCCCCGGCGTGCGTGCCGCGCGGGCCGAAGCTGCCCGGCTGCGAGCCGTGCGAGGGCGGCCCCGCGTGCGTGCCGCGCGGGCCGAAGCTGCCCGGCTGCGAGCCGTGCGAGGGCGGCCCCGCGTGCGTCCCGTGGGGCCCCGTCGGGCGGACCGGGGCGGCGAACCCGGTCCCGCTCGCGGGCGACGGCCCCGGGCCGAACGCGCTCCCGCTCGGCGGGGCGAAGCCCGGCGCGAACGGCACGGCGGCGGGGAAGCCCGGGGGCGCCGACGGGCGGGCCCCTGCGCGGTCGACGAGCGTGTCGGTCTCGACCCAGCCGGCCCCGCCGATCACGAGCGGGGTCGCGCCCGCCGCGTCGGGCGCGCGGCCCGGCGCAGGGCCGGGGCCCGGGTCGAGCTCCACCGTCTTGAAGCCGAAGCGGTCGCCCTGGACGCTCCCGGGCGCGGGTCCGGCCGCCGGCGGGCCCCCGTTCCCCTTCTGGGCCTGGAAGCGCTGGAAGGCGACCCGGAGCGTCTCCTTGTCGCACATGCCGTGCTTGGCGAGGACCTGCGCCAGGTTCACCTGGGGGTGCTGCACCCGGTACCCGCACAGGAGCCGGTAGGACTCCCGGGCCTGGTCCGCGTCGATCCGCCCCTCCGTCAGGAGGAAGCGGCCGAACGCGACGTCGTCGTCCTCTCCTACGGCAACCGACATGCGCTGGCGAGTATCGCAACGCGGCGGAAGTCCTGCAACCAGGGCGCGCTGGCCGCGTCGGGCGCGCGGGTAGGATCCGCGCGTGCTCGCCCGGCTCGGTCCCGCCCTGCGCCTCCGGCTCCTCGTGCTCCGCCGCCGGCACGGGACCCCGCTCGAGGCGGTCGTCCTCGCGCTCCTCCTCCTCGCCGGGCACCGGCTCGGCGCGGCGCGGCCCGACCTGGCGCCCGCCGGGGCGGCGGCCGTCGCGTGGGCCGCGCTGCTGGACGCGACCGGCGCCGCGCGGCGCGGGCTCGGCCTCGCGCCGGAGCTCGTGTGGCTGCGCCCCGCCGGGGTCGACGGGCCCGCGCTCGTGGCGCTCCGCGCGCTCGAGCTCGCGTGCGCGCTCGTCCCGTTCCTCGCCGTCGCCGGGGCCGCGCAGGTCGGCGCCGCGGGGGCCGGGGCCCCGGGCGCCCTCGGC
>JANJTH010000055.1 GCA_024711205.1 Planctomycetota bacterium
GCGCCGGTCGGCTCGGCGGCCCCGATCGGGGCGCCCCGCGGGCTCGAGCGGGCCGAGCTCGCGCGCCGCTACGCGCCGGTGCTCGCGGCGAAGCCCTTCGCGCCGAGGGCGTTCCGCGACCCGCCCCCGCCGCGCTCGAGCCCGCCCCCGCGCCGGCCCGGCCGCGGCGGGGGCGGCGACGCGACGGAGCGCGCGCCCGAGCCCGAGAAGCTCGAGCTGCGCCTGACGGGGTTCGTGGGCGGAGGGGCCGGGCGCACCGGGGTCCTCGAGCGGTTCGGGACCGGCCAGGGCCTGCTCGTGCAGGCGGGGCAGGTCGTCGCCGGGCTCTCGGTCGCGGCGGTCGGCTCCGAGTCCGTGACGGTCCGCGAGGCGGAGCGCGAGCGGACCGTGGCGCTCGGCGACAGCCTGTCGCTCCCGCTCTCGGCCCAGGCGGCCCTCGTGCCCCTCGCGCCCGCGGCCCCCAGGGACGGGGCGCCGGTCTCCGGCGCGGGCGGCCCGGCCGGCGTGACGGTGACGGCCCCGGCGATCGACGACGAAGAACGCAAGCGTATCCTGGAGCAGATGCGGGCCCGGCGCCGGCAGTCGCTCGAGGGAGGCGGGAACTGATGCGCCCCGAACGAACGTCCACGACCAGGCCCGCGGCCCCCCTCGGCGCGCGGTCCGGCGCACGCTGGGGGCTCCTGGCGCTCGCGGCCGCGAGCCTCGCCGCAGGCCTCGAGACCGCGGCCCGCGCCCAGGACCGCCCGCCTCCGGGCCAGCAGCCCCCCGGCCAGCAGCCCGAGCCCGAGCGGAAGATCCAGTTCACGTTCCGGCGCGCCTCGATCCAGGCGTTCCTGGGCTACCTCTCGCGCGAGGGCGGCTTCACGTTCATCGAGGAGGCCGCGGTCCAGGGGGACATCACGGCCGTGGCCGAGCGCCCGCTCTCGCGCGACGAGGCGCTCGAGGTCCTCCGCTCGTGGCTGCTGCCCAAGGGGCGCGCGCTCGTGCGCACGGGCGACGTCGTGCGGATCGTGACGCTCGAGGAGGCCAAGCGGCGCGGCCTGCCCGTGCGGATCGGGGCCAGCCCGGCCCAGATCCCCGAGAGCGACGAGATGGTCACGCAGGTCATGACCCTCAAGTACGTGCGGTCGGACGCCGTGAAGAGCGAGCTCGCCGGGCTCCTCTCCGACAAGGGCACGCTCATGGCCGAGGCCGGCTCGAACACGCTCGTCGTGACCGACACGTCGGCGAGCATCCGCCGGTTCGCCGAGGTCCTCGCGGCGCTCGACCAGGCGATCACGTCCGAGCTGCACGTGCGCGTGTTCCGGCTCAAGAACGCCCGCTCGAACGAGGTCGCGCAGATCGTGCGCGACCTGTTCTCGGGCGCGGCGACGACGGCCGGGCAGCAGGCCCGCGGCGGCGGCCAGGGCGGCCGCGGCGGCCGGGGCGGCGGCGGCGGGCCGCAGCAGGACCCGCGCCAGGCGATCCGCATGATGTTCGCGGGCGGCGGCGAGGCGGGCGGCGGGGGCGGCGGCGCGGCCGCGCCGGGGGCCGTGAACGTGTCCGAGGACGCGCGCACGAACTCGGTCGTCGTCACGGCGTCGCAGGACCAGCTCCGCCTGATCGAGGGCCTCGTGCGGGACCTCGACTCCGACCCGGCCCAGGTCGTGACCGAGCTGCGCGCGATCCGGCTCGTGAACGCCGACGCGACGGCGCTCGCCGCGACCCTCACGGCGCTGTTCCAGGACGAGCAGGTCCAGGGCCAGCAGCCGGCCCAGAACCAGCGCGGCGGCCGCGGCGGCCAGGGCGGCCAGGGCGGCGGCGAGATGGCCCAGATCGTGCGGCGGTTCGCCGGCCTCGACGACGGGGGCCAGACCGGCGGCGTCGACCGCTACACGCCCAAGCCCAAGATCACGACCGACGTGCGGACGAACACGCTCCTCGTCACGGCCTCGCCCTCGGACATGGCCATGATCGAGAAGATCGCCAAGGACCTCGACCAGGACCCGACGGACACGACGTCGGTCATGGTGATCCAGCTCCAGCACGCCGAGGCCTCGGTGCTCGCGCCGGTGATCCAGAACGCGCTCCAGGCCCAGACGGGCGCCGCCGGCGGCGCCGCCGCGGGCCGCGGGGCGCAGCAGCAGGGACGGGGGCAGCAGGCCCGCGCGGCGGCCACGACCCCGATCAACGCGGGCAACGCCGACCTCGTGGGCCAGGTCACGGTCACGGCGGACGAGGCGGGCAACGCGCTCGTGGTCACGTCGTCGCCGCGCAACTTCGACCGGATCCGCGGGATCGTCCGCGAGCTCGACATGGTGCGCCGCGAGGTGTTCATCGAGTGCCTGATCGCCGAGGTCCAGCTCACGGACCGCGGCGAGCTCGGGATCCAGTGGAACGCGGCCTTCACGAACTCGGCCGAGAACGCCGAGGAGGGCACGCAGTCGCTCGGGACCGACTTCGGGCTCGACGCGCTCCGCGACGGGCTGCGCTACACGACGACCTCGGACAAGCTCTCGGGCCTGCTCCGGGCGCTCAAGACCGAGGGCCGGCTGAACATCCTCAGCTCGCCCAAGATCCTCGTGCTCGAGAACAGCCCGGCCGAGATCTCGGTCGGCCAGGAGGTCCCGTTCGTCACGAACTCGCGGATCACGCAGCTCGGCGACACGGTGAACACGATCCAGTACCGCGACGTGGGGATCATCCTGCGCGTGACCCCGCAGATCTCCTCGAACGGCGCCGTGCGCATGACGGTCCACCCCGAGGTCTCGTCGATCGCGCCCGACGCGCAGTCGGTCCCGATCAGCGAGGGCGTCCGCTCGCCGACCTTCAACAAGGAGTTCGCCGACACGACGATCGTGGTCCAGGACGGGCAGACCGCGGTGATCGGCGGGCTGATCCGCGACAGCTTCACCGAGACGGTCTTCAAGATCCCGTTCCTGGGGGACATCCCGATCCTGGGCCGCCTGTTCGGCTCGACGACGCGCGAGAAGGTCAAGCAGGAGCTCGTCGTGTTCCTCACGCCGCACGTGATCGAGCGCCCGGCGCAGCTCCGCGAGCGGAGCCAGGCCGTGATCCAGGAGTACGCCTACGTCGCGCAGGAGGTGCTCGCGAGCTCGCTCGACCGCTGGCTGCGCGGCCTGACCGAGAACACGCACGCCTGGGAGTACAACCGCGGGACGGTGCTGCTCGAGGGCGGGCGGATCGACGAGGCGATCAAGCACCTCGAGAAGGCGCGCGACCTCATGCCGAGCGACGCGGCGACGCGGCTCAACCTCGGGCTCGCGCTCGCGCAGGCCGGCCTGCACGAGCGGGCCGAGGCCGAGCTGCGGCAGGCGCACCGGCTCGACCCGGCCGACCCCGAGGCGGCCTACGACCTGGGCGCGGTCACGTGGCGCAAGGGCGACGTGACGGGGGCGGCGCACTGGTTCGCGCAGGCGCTCGTGATCGACCCGACGCACGCCGAGGCGGCGCGCTGGCTCCAGCGCGCGCAGGTCGAGCAGCAGCGGCTCGAGCAGCGCCTGCTCGCGCCCGGCGGCGGGCCGGGCGGCGGGGCCGGCGGCCCGTGAGGCCAGGGCGGGCGGCGCGCGGCC
>JANJTH010000060.1 GCA_024711205.1 Planctomycetota bacterium
CTTGGCCCACACGAGCCCGCGCGACCAGCCGTCCTTCGCCTCGCGCTCGAGCAGCGCCGCGGCGGCCGCCAGGTGCTCGGCCCGGCGCGGGCGCGCCAGCAGGAGCGCCGCGGCCCACGACGACAGCCCCGCCGCGCGCGCGCCGAGCCCCGCCTCGAGGTCGCCGCCCGCGAGGGGTCGCAGCGCGCGCGCCAGCTCGAGCAGCTCGCCGTCCTGCGTCTCCTCGGCGAGCAGCCCGAGCGCGCGGGCCTCGTCGACGCCCCCCAGGAGCAGCGCGCCCCAGGTGCCCAGGAACCGGGCCTCCTCGAGCAGCCTCGACCGCCGGTCGCCTGCCTGCGCCACGGGCACCTCCGACGCCGCGGTGCGTCCAGTCGCCAGACCGAGCGCTACGCCGCGCCACCGCGCGCCACGCTAGCACGCGCGGCCCCGCCGTCCGCAGGTTGTCGGCCTACGCGGCGCTTGCCACGCTCCCGTGTGGCTGCTGCCGGTCCGGAACTCCGCTGCGCCTTCTGCCTCGACGCCCTCGGCGCCGCCGCGCCGAACCGCTGCGACGCCTGCGGCACGCTCCTCCACCGAGCCTGTGCGGTCGAGGCCTCGCGCTGTCCGACGCTCGGCTGCCCGAACTACCCCGCTCCCTCGCTGGCGCGCGTGGACGTGACCGGCGGGGCGAGCACCCCCGAGGCCCGCCTCGGGCGGCGGCGGCGGCGCTGGGGCGTGCTCGGGATCTGGGCGCCCCTCGCCGCCTTCGCCTGCGACATCTGGATCCACCAGAACCCCCTGGCGTGGGGACCGCCCTCGTTCCTCCCCGAGCCGCACGAGCGTGTGCTCACGAACCCGCGCATGTGGGGCCTGATGATCGTGGCGGCCCTCTCGGCGCTCGGCATGGCCCGAGCGCGACGCGGCCGCGCCGACGGCCGTACGGTCGCGCTGCTCGGCCTCGGCCTCGCCCTCGCGACCCTGCACGTCGTCGTGTTCGCGCCGATCTTGCCCCTGTCCGTCGGCGCGGCGCTCGTCGGCATCGGGTTCCTCGGGCTCACCCCCTTCACCGCGTGGTGGGTCTACCTCGACGCCATGCGCTGGGCCGTCGCGGCGCGGGCGTCCCGCTCGATGCCTCGGACGGGTCGGCACGGCCGCCGGCCCGATCGCCGGCCGCCAGCCCTCGCGATCGCCGCTGGCCTCGCGGTCGCCGGCCTGGCGCGCGCGTTCCCGGTCGAGGTCACGATCCCGGCCCCCGCGGCGGCGCGGGTCGAGGGACAGGATCTCGAGGCCCTGCGCCGTGCGGCGCTCCAGCTCGCGGCGCGTGTGCGAGGGCCTGCGGCGATCGACGAGCGCGTGAGCGGCTCCCTCCCCGAACCGCTGGGGTCCGTCGCCCGCGACGGGTCGGTCCACGTCCTCGAGGGGGGCGAGGTCCGCGTGATCTGGAGCGACCGCGACGAGGGCGGCCTTCGGGAGCCGTACGCGCTCGTCTTCCTCGCAGACGGGCAGGATCTGCCGTCGCGCCTCGGGCCCACCGCCCGCGCCGTGGAGCTCGCGCCAGGCGTCTGGTCGCACTACATCGGTGTCTTGCCGGCACGGACCGGCCTCGGCGGAGGACCGGCGGTCGTCCGACTGGCCCGCTCGGCCAATCCGGGCCCGAGTCGGGCGCCCTGAGCCGGGTCCGAGCACGGAGTTGCTTGGGCCCAGCCCGAGCGCGGTGCGGACTCCCCACGAGCCGACGACGGGTCTCGCCGCGCTCGAGACTTGCGCCGCACTTCGAGCCTGAACGTCCCGCGCCGCCCGTCGCCGCCCGAACTCCCCTTCACTTGCCCCTCACGCTGGGCCCCCGTGCGCCCGCCGCGCGACGCGTCGCAGCGGCGCCGCTCGCAGGCGCTGGGGTTGTGCGGGGTCCGCCCTTTGCAATCGACCCGGGGCTCGCGTACGAAGGACGGGCGGAGGGGAGCTGCATGGCCGGGAGCACGAGCTGCGGGCGGTCGTTCAGGTGGGCCCGCCGGGGCCCGGCACGGGTGGTCGCCGTCGCCGCCCTCGCCTTCGCCAGCGCCGGCCCCGTCCGGCTCGCGTGGGCCAAGGAGCCCGACCTCGCCGCGCTGGCCGCCGCGGTCGAGCGCGCCGTCGGGCCGGAGCGGACGGCGGCCGTCCACGCGCTCGGCCGGGTCCGCACGCGCGCCTGCGTCGAGCTGCTGGACCGGATCCGCCGCAACGACCCGGACCCCCAGGTGCGTCAGGCCGCGATCTCGACCCTGGGGACCGTCGGCGTGGAGCCGGCCCCCGCGATCCTCCAGGACCTCCTGGCCCAGGGGACCCCGCAGGACCGCGCCAGCGCGATCTCGGCGCTCGCGCAGGTCCGGCCGCCCGTCCCGCCCGCCGCGTTCCTCGCGCGGCTCGGCCCGAACGAGGACGCCGCCGTCCGCCAGGGCGCGCTCCGCGCCCTCGGCGGCTACCACGACGTCGAGGTGGCCCGCGCGCTGGCCCAGGCCCTCGCGGCGGCCCGGACGCCCCCGGGCGACGACGCAGCGGTCCGCGCCGCCCGCGAGGCGCTCGGGCGCGCGTGCGCCAAGGCGCCGGCGAACGCCTGGCTCGCGAGCGAGGGCCTCGCCGCGCGCGCGCCGTGGCAGGCC
>JANJTH010000102.1 GCA_024711205.1 Planctomycetota bacterium
AGCGTGGTTCTCGACGGCCGTCGCGGCGCTGCCGGCCCGGGCCTCGCGCGCGGCGCCCGCGGCGCGGCTCGCCGCGACGCGCGACCTGGGGCTCGTCGTGCTGCCGCTCGGCGGGGGGGCCGCGCGCGTCGTGCTCCACGCGGCCGACGAGGCCGCGGTCCGGCGGGCGTTCGCGCTCACGGCCAACCACGTCCTCCGCGAGGGCCCGCACTTGACGACCCTGGGCACCTCGACGCTCCGCCCGCTGTTCGAGGCGCCGTTCGTCCGGGGCGTGAGGCTCGACCTGCACCACGCCGGCCGGGTCGTCGGCGGTGAGGGCACGCTGGGCTGCCTCCACCTCCACCCGCTGCTCGACGGCCGCCTGGGGCGTGGCGCCCTGTTCGCGACCTGGCCCGTGTCCGGCCACCTGTCGGCGGTCTGGCGGGACACGGGGCCGCGCGCGCGGCTTCATCGCGGCCCGGGCCCGGGCGTGGAGGGGCACCTCCAGGACACGGACGGCGTGTGCGCCGCGTGGCGGGCGTTGCCGCCTGCGGAGCGCCCGAGCTGCCAGGTCCCCGGCGCCCTCCGGTCCGTCGGGATCGAGCTCGACCGCGTGACGACCTGCGCCGTGGTCGGCGTGGACGGGCCGGAGGGCTCGCGCGGGTTCGTGATCGGCCGGGACGGCACCGCGACCCGGAGCGCCGCCTCGACGAGCGCGTTCCACGCGGAGTGGGGCTGGACCCCCGGCGCGGTGACGCTCTCGCGGGTCGCCATCGACGGCGTCTTCCCTGGCGGCGCCCCGACCCGATCGCGGCGCGGCGCGGCGCCGGGCGCCGGCGCGGAGGCGCGCCTCGTGCCGGCGCCCGGCGAGCTCGAGCTCGTGCTCGGGAGCGCGGACCGCCAGGCGGTGGTGGCGCGCATCCCCCTGGCGCGGGCGGCGCGCGAGGGGGTCGCCCTCGACGCGAAGGGCCACTTCGTCGGCGCGGAGCTGGGCGCGCTCGTCGCCGCGGTCCCGGGGCTGCACGGGGCGTTTCGCCTCCAGGCGCGCCTGCGCGGCGAGCCGCAGCGCACCGGCTGGTCCGCCGGGCTCGCCGTGCGGCATCCGACCCGGCAGGACCGCGCGCTCGTCGCGTACATCGCGGAGAGGCCCGGGTGGGCCTCGCGGGCGCTCGGCCAGGTGAACGCCATGCGGCAGTTCGGCCTCGAGTGGGAGCTCCCCCTCCACGTGCAGCCGGTCGAGACCGCCGCCGAGGTCTGGCTCCAGCTCGAGCGGCGAGGGGACGGCGTCCAGGCGGCCTACAGGGCCGACGGCGCGGAGCGCTGGATCCCGCTCGGCGAGCCGATCGAGATCGGGTTCCCGGATCCGGTCGAGGCGGTGGTGTTCGCGCGCGGGGGCGACGGCCCCCGGGTCGTGTTCGACCAGCTCCAGCTCGAGGTCGAGCCCCCGCCGCGCTGACGGCCCGGCCCCCCGGGCGTCACGGTCCAGTCGGCGCTTGTGGAGCACCGGGGGGCCGCGGTACCCTCTCGCCACGAGGGGGGCCCGGGTGGTCCGGTGCGCGGCCTGCAATTACGCCAACAACGCGGACGACGCGTTCGTCTGCAACCTGTGCGGGCAGGTCCTGCGCGCCAAGCGCAGCACCGGCGCGTTCCCGGTCGGCGGCCCTGCGGTCGCGAAGGCGACCCCGTCGGGGCGCCAGGGCGTCAACGGCGCGGCCGCGGCCCCGCCGCGCGACCGGGCGACCGAGACCCGCGCGCGGCACGTGCTCCAGCTCGTGGGCGGCGTCGTCCGCGAGCTGGTGCAGGGCGAGCCGCTCCGGATCGGTCGCGCGCCGTACCTCGAGCTCCCGATCCCCTCGAGCCGGGTCTCGCGCCAGCACGCCGAGATCGTGTGGGAGGACGGGCGGCCCGTGCTCGTCGACAAGGGCTCCTCGAACGGGACGTTCGTGGGCGGGGTGCGGATCGAGCGCCGCCCGCTCGAGCCGGGCGACGAGATCGAGATCGGCCCGTTCTTCTGCACCTACGCGCTCGACCGCGGGGGCCCGCTGCGCGCCCCGGAGGCCGACGCGATCGACGATCCGGAGGGCGGCTCGACGCGCGCCATGTCGGCGCCGAGCGCGATCCTCTCGGGCGCGGTCGCGCCGGGGATCGTGGCCGAGGTCCTCCAGTCGATCGAGCTGAACCGGAAGACCGGGACCCTCGGCGTCCAGGGCCGGGTGACGGGGTGGATCGCGATCAGCGAGGGGACCCCGCTCGCCGCCGTCGCGGGGGACGTGCGCGACGAGGAGGCCGTCATGGCGCTCGTCATGACGACCACCGGGCAGTTCAGCCTCATGCCCGGCCTGCTCGCCGAGGAGCGCCGGATGAGCGCCTCGATCACGGCGATCCTCCTCGAGCTGAGCCGGCGCCAGGACGAGCAGACGACGCTCGACGGGGCGCTGCCGCCGCCCGACGGCTTCGAGGACACGGCGTTCTGAGGGCGCTCAGGCCCTCGGCGGCTCGTCCGACGGGGGCGCGAGCCCCGCGGCGGCCGCCCTCGCGGCCGCCGCCGCCTCGGCCTCGGCCGCCTCCTCCTCGTCGAGCTGCGAGCGGAGGCGCTCGACGAGCCAGCCGACCGGGCGGACCCCGGCGATCAGCAGGAGCTCGAGGTGGAACGTCTTGCCCCCCTCGGCCGTGAGCTGGCGGACGACGCGCACCGGGCCCTCCTCGGCCGGGGACTCCTCCTCCTCGGCCGCGGCGTGGGCTGCCGCCGCGACGTCGGGGTCGTCCGGCACGAGGGCGCGCGGGTCGGGCGCGAGCGGCGGGAGGGGGGCCGGCCGCTCGGCCCGCACCCGCGCCCCGAGGCTCACGAGCGCGAGCTCGTCGTCGGGCTCGAGCGTCGACGCGATGAGCTCGCCGTCGAGCGCGACGAGGCCCGAGGGCGCGTCGAGGCGCTCGAGCACGCCGAGCACGAGCTGCTTCTCCTGCGCGACCCGGCCCTGCACGGACGCCTCGAGCTGGTCGTGGCGGTCGAGCGCGGCGTTGAGCTGCACGGCGACGATCCCCAGCTCGTCGAGGCGGCGCACGCGGAGCCGGCGGTCCCGCTCGCCCATGGCCGCGGCCTCGGCGAGCTCGCGGATCTCGGCCAGCCGGCCGAGCACCGTCCCCTGGAGCCCGCGCGAGAGGAACCCGAGCGAGAGGAGCGCGATCGTCGCGAGGACGCCGAGGGCCACGGCCCCGCCCTGGGCCTCCTCGCGCGTGCGCACGTCGGCGCGCTCCATGGCCGCGTGGTTGGCCGCGAGGAGCGCCGTGACGTCGGCCTTCACCGCGTCCGTCGGCCCCGAGACCTCCCGGTCCCAGGCGGCCAGGAGCGCCGTCCGGAGCTCCTCGGCCAGCAGGCGAGTCCGGGCCGCCCGCAGCTCCTCGTGGTGCTCGCGGATCCGGGCCAGGATCGGCCGCTCCTCCTCGAGCGTGATGTTCGCCGTCGCCGCGTCGAGCCCGGCCTCGAGCTCGGCCTCGGCGGCCGCGAGGCGCTGCCGCGCGTCCTCCTTGCCGAGGAGCACGGCGAAGGTCGCGCGGTTCTGCTCCTCGAGGGCGGCCAGCATGCGCATGGCCGCCTCGATGCTCCGCACGTTGTCCGCGACGACCCGGTCGATCCCGCGGCTGAAGCGCTGGAGCGCGAGCGCCGCGGTCCCGGCCGTCACGACGAGGAGCGCGACGAGGTAGCCGTAGCCGAGGACGAGCCGGGTGCGGATCAGCACGTCAGGCGAGCGCCCCGAGCCGGCCGACGGCCGCGGGGGCGCCGATCACGACGAGCACGTCGCCGCTCTCGAGCGGGCCGAGCCCGAGCACGTTCGAGATCACGCGCCCGCCGCGGCGCACGGCCACGACCGACACGTCGAACCGCCGGCGCACGTCGAGGTCGACGAGGGTCTTGCCGACGAACGCCTCGGGGACCTCGACCTCGGCCAGGTCGGCGTCGTCGCCGAGCGGGACCTGCTCGAGGATGCTCGGGCGCGCGAGCCGCCGGGCCACGCGCGCGCCCATCTCCTTCTCGGGGTTCACGACCTCGTGCGCGCCCACGGCGAGGAGCACGCGCGCGTGGAGGTCGGAGACGGCGCGGCCCACGATCCGCGGGACGCCGGCCTGCCGGAGGAGCGCCGTCGTGAGGATCGACGCCTCCTTGGCCTCGGCGCCGATCGCGACGATCGTGCTCGTCGTGCGCTCGAGGTGGAGCTCGCCGAGCGCCGCCTCGTCGGTCGTGTCGCAGCACACCGACGCGTCGATCTCGGGCGCGATCGCCTGCACCGTCTCGGGGTTGCGGTCGACGGCCAGGACCGACTGGCCCGAGCGGGCGAGCGCGGTCGCGAGCGACCACCCGAACCGCCCCAGGCCGATCACGCAGAACTCGCCGATCACGGGGGAACCTCACGACGTCCGCGGGGGGCCCGCGCGGGCCCCCGCGGCGCTCAGCCGACCATCAGGCGGGCCTCAGGATAGCGGACGCGCCCCTCGCCGGTGGTCCCGAGGAGGAGCGCCAGCGTGAGCGGGCCGACCCGCCCGGCGAACATGAGCGCGCACACGACGAGCTTGCCGAACGCGTCGAGCTTGGCCGTCGCGCCGAGCGAGAGCCCGGTCGTGCCGATCGCGCTGCAGGCCTCGAACAGGAGCTCCTCGAACGGGGCGTCCTGGGTGAGCAGGAGCAGGTACGTGCCGAGGAGCAGCGTCCCCGCCGCGAGCACGGCCGTCGCGGCGGCGCGGTGCACGATCGAGGCGGGGATCGTCCGCCCCTCGAGCACGATCGGGGCCCGCCCGCCGCGCGCGGCCGAGAGCACGGCGCCGAGGAGCACCGCGACGGTCGTCGTCTTGATCCCGCCGGCGGTGCCGCCCGGCGCGCCGCCCACGAACATGAGCAGGCAGATCACGAGCGAGCTCCCCGGGCGGAGCTGCTCGAGGTCGACCGAATTGAACCCGGCCGTGCGGAAGCTCACGCTCTGGAACAGCGCGTTGACGAGCTTGTCGGCGACGCCGAGCCCGGCGAGCGAGCCGAACCACTCCGCGACCGCGTACCAGGCGGCCCCGCCGAGCGAGAGCGCGAGCGACGTCCCGACGACGAGCTTGACCTGGAGCGGGAGGGCCGAGGTGCGCCGCTCGCCGCGGAGCCGGGCCCAGCCCCAGGCGATCACCGTGAACCCGATCCCGCCGGCCGAGATCAGGGCCGCGAGCGTGAGCAGGGCGACCGGGTCCCGCGCGAACCCGACGGCCGAGTCCGAGTGGAGCGCGAACCCGGCGTTGCAGAACCCCGAGACGGCGTGGAACCAGCCCAGCCAGAGCGCCTCGCCGAACCCGTGCCCGTGCGAGACGTAGCAGGCCGCGAGCACGGTCGCCCCGATTGCCTCGATCCCGAGCGTCGCGGCGACGATGAACAGCGCGAGCTGGGAGGCCGTGCGGTGGGCGGGGAGGTCGAGGATCTCGCCCAGGGCCTGCTCGGTCTTCATGCCCAGGCGGCGGCCCAGGATCACGGCGGCGAAGCTCGTGAGGACCATGATGTTGAGCCCGCCCGCCTGCACGAGCCCGATCACGACGACGTGCCCGAACGTGCTGAAGGCCGTCGGCGTGTCGACGACGATCAGGCCGGTGACGCAGGCGGCGCTCGTCGCGGTGAACAGCGCGTCGACGAGCGCGACGGGCTTGGGCCCGGCGGAGGCGGCGGGCAGGGTGAGGAGGAGCGTCCCCCCGCCGATCAGGCCGACGAAGCTCGCCGCGATCAGGAGCGCCGGTCGCTCGTAGACGGCCCGCAGGAGGTCGGCCGTGGCCGCCCGCGCCGCGACGAGGAGCGCGAGCGACAGCGCGAGGGCGAGCCCGAGCAGCCCGAGCGCCGCCCAGGGGGCCGCCGCGGCCACCGGCAGGGCGAGCGCGGCCGGGGCGAGCGCCCAGGTCGCGCCGCGCAGGCCCTGCGCGAGCTGGACGCGCGCCCCTTGCGCGAGCGCCGCGAGCGCGAGCAGGTCGAGCGCGACCACCGCCGCGAGCCCGGGCGGCCCGGCCCCGATGCCGTAGGCGAGCACGGCGGCCGTGAGGACGAGCGCGAGGGCGGCGAGCTGGATCACGGCCGGGGCGGTCGTCTCGCTCCAGCGCTCGACGGGGTCCTCGAGCCCGAGGAGCCGCCGGGCGCGCCGCGCGTCCGAGCGGAGCGGGAAGAGCTGGCGCGTGAGGGCGAGCAGGAGCCAGGCCACGAAGCCGCCCGCGACGCCCGGGTCGGACTCGAGCGCGGGGACGAACAGGCCGAGGTGCAGCGCGTAGGCGACGAGCGAGACCCCGCCGGCCCAGCCGGCGCCGGCGAGGTGGCCGTAGGCGGAGAGCGCCGCGCCGACGAGGCCCAGGAGGGCGTAGATGGCGCCCCCGAGCGTCGACGCCCCGGCCGGCCCGAACAGCGACTCCGGCGCGGCCACCGCGTGCTGGGCGAACACGGCGACGAGCCCGACGCCGACGGCGCGGGCGGCCTCGATCCGCCGGATCGTCGGGTCCTTGCCGACTCGCATGGCCGCTCGTCTTACGCGCGTGGGGGGCGCACCGCAACAACGAACCCGGCCAGCGACCGCTCCGGGAGGCGGAGGCGCCGGGGGCCGCCGTCCTTCCCGCTCCCGCGGTCGTGCAGGGACCCGGCCCTCCTCCTGCGGCCAGGTGCTCCGCGGGTGCGCGCTCAGGCGGGGCCTGCCACCTCCGCGTCAGCGCGGCCCGAGTGGGCCTGACCGGGGAGACCGACCGCAGGGAGGTCGGCCCGACCCGGACCGCGCGCGGGCCGGACCTCACTCGAGCGGGAGCGCGCTCAATAGCGCGGGACGTTCGGGTCGACGCGGCGCGACCAGGCGTCGATCCCGCCCTCGACGTTCTCGACGCGCGTCCAGCCCTGCGCCTGGAGCCAGGCGACGACGTGGGCGCTGCGGCTCCCGTGGTGGCAGAGCACGGCGAGGTCGCGCCCCCGGTCGAGCTCGCCGAGGCGCCCTGGCAGCTCGCTCATCGGCACGTGCACGACGCCCTCGAGCGCGGCGAGCTCGAGCTCGACCGGCTCGCGCACGTCGAGCACGACGAGGTCTCGCCCCGCGCGCCGGGCCTGCGCCAGCTCCTCCACCGTCACGTCCGTCCTCCTCCCTCCGGCGCGGGCTCGGCGTCGCCCGCCGGCGCGCCAGGCAGCGCCACCTCGATGCGCGCGCCGCCGAGCGCGGAGCGCCCGACCACGACCCGCCCGCCGTGCGCCTCGGCCGTCTGCCGCGTGCTCACGAGCCCGAGCCCGTGCCCGGGCTTGCTCCCCGGCGGCCGCTCCCCCTCGAGCACGCGCGCCTCCCAGCCGGGCGCCACGCCGGGGCCGTCGTCGCCGACGGCGAGGACGACGCCCGCGGGGCCCGTCGAGAGCTCGACGAGCACGCGGGCGCGCGCGTACTTGAGCGCGTTGCCGAGCAGGTTCTCGACGACCGCGGCGAGCCGCTCCTCGTCGCCGGTCACCGCGACGGCCCGGTCGGGGAACGGGCGCGCCGGGTCCCAGCCGACGTAGTCGAGCGCGACCCCGCGCTCGAGCGCGAGCGGGCGCAGGAGCGAGACCGCGGCGATCACGAGCGCGTGGAGGTTGATCGGGTCGCGGCGCGCGCGCGGCGCGGCGCCCTTGCGCCGGAGCCGGAACGCGTCGAGCGCCGCGTCGATCCGGCCGTCGAGCGCCCGGGCCGCGTCGTGCAGCTTGACGGCCGCGTCCTGCTGCATGGGGGCCAGCGGCCCGAGCGCGCCCTCGCGCAGGAGCGCGGCGTAGCCGAGCACGCCGGCCAGGTCGCCGCGCAGGTCGTGGACGAGGACCGACGCGAACGCGTCGCGCTCGCGCTCGAGGCGCAGCCGCTCGGTCCGGTCCTCGACCACGAACGCGGCGAACGTGTCGCCCTCGAGCGGGAACGAGCGGAGCACGATCCGCACCTCGCGCGGCCGGGGGAGGAACGCGAGCTTGAAGGCGAAGTCGACCGTGACGTCGAGCGCGTCGTCGGCGATCCGCTCGCGGAACGCCCCGGCGAGCTCGCGCACGTCGGTGCAGGGGGCGACCTCCTCGAAGAAGCGCCGGCCCACGACGTCCTGGCGGCGGCGGCGCGCGAGCCGCTCCTCGTAGCGGTTGTAGAGCACGACCCGCCCGGCCCGGTCGAGCAGCACGACGCCCACGGGGAGCGCGTCGAACAGCGCCTCGAGGAGCGGGTGGCTGCCGAGGAGCGCCTGCCGGCGCGCGATCGACGAGTCGGGGCCGGGGTCGCTCACGCGGGCGGCGGGGCCTCCGGGGCGCCGGGCGGCGCGGCCGCGAGCGCGCCGTCGAGGAGGCGCGCGAGCCCCTCCGCGGTCGGCCGCCGGGCGGCGAGCGGGTGCGTCGCCAGCGCGAGCGCGGCCTCGAGCCCGGCCGGCGCGTCGTGGGCGAGCGCGCGCGCCGGCGGGAGCTGCCCGTGCTTGAAGCCGAGCGCGACCGCGAGGACGCCGCCCGGACGGTCGGCGAACGGGTGGCGCCCGGCGAGCGCCTCGAGCAGCGTGACGCCCAGCCCGAACACGTCGCAGGCGGGCGAGACGGCCTCCTCCTCGAGGACCTCGGGCGCGAGGTAGAGCGGCGTGCCGACGACCCACGAGGCGCGCGTGAGCGCGCGGTCGGCGGGGCGGCGTGCGAGGCCGAAGTCGATCAGGCGCGGCGCGCCGTCCGGGCCGACGACGAGGTTGCCCGGCTTCACGTCGCGGTGCACGATCCCGCGCGCGTGCACGTGCGCGAGCGCGCGGGCGATGTCGCGCCCGAGCGCCGCGACGCGGCGCCAGGGGAGCGCGCCCTCGCGCGCGATCACCTGCGCGAGCGGCGCGCCCGGGGCGCGCTCCATCGCGTACCAGACCGCGTCGCCCTCGACGCCCGCATCGAGGAGGCGGGCGATCCCCGGGTGCTCGAGGTTGCCGAGGAGGTCGAGCTCGCGGCGGAACCGGAGCTGCTCCTCCACGGTCGCGAGCGGGTCGCGCAGGACCTTGATCGCGACCTCGCGCCCCGCGGGCGCGCCCGCGGGCTCCTCCCCCCGCGAGACGCGGACGCCGCGCAGCACGACCCCCATGCCCCCCCGGCCGAGCTCGCCCAGGACCTGGTAGGGGCCGACGCGCTCGACCCGCCCGGCGGCGAGCGCGGCCGCCGCCGGCAAGGGCGGCAGGCGCGGCGCGTCGCCCGTGCCCGGGCCGCCGCCGAGGGAGCGCAGCCAGTCGATCGACGTGGCGGCGCCGGAGCCCGCCGGGTCGGCCCCGGCGAGGGGGAGCGAGGGCGGCCCCGCGAACGGCGAGGGCGGCGGCCGGCGGCCCGCGCGCTCGACGATCGCCACGAGCTCGCCGGGGGCGAACGGCTTGCGGATGAAGTGGCGGGCCCCCGCGTCGAGCGCGCGCCCGACGTCCTCCTCCGCGTCGAGGCCCGAGAGCGCGACGACGGGCGGGGCGAGCGGGCCGAGCCGGTCGGCGAGGGCCCGGCAGAACGCGTCGCCCGCGAGCTCGGGCATGGACAGGTCGCAGACGACGACGGCCGGCGGGTCGTCGACGACGGCCTCGAGCGCGTCGCGCGCGCTCGTGAAGGCCTCGACCGTGTGGCCGCGCAGCCCGAGCACGAGCCGGACGAGGTCGTTCGTGCGCGGGTCGTCGTCGACGACCGCGACCCGCAGGGGCGTCGCGGCCTGGGGACCGGAGGACCCCTGCGGGCCTCCGTCGAGCTGCGGCGCGGGCTCGAGCGACATCACGGGCGAGCCTCCAGGCCGGGGGGCCCGGGCGGGCCGCCGGGCGGCATCTTCGCCGGCGCGAGGGCCCGGCGCACGGCCGACCGCAGGGCGGCCGGCTCGAACGGTTTGCGGAGGACGTCGCGGGCCCCCGCGGCGCGGAGCGCGCCCGCGTCGTCGGGCTCGAGCGAGGCGCTCACGACGACCACGGGCGGACCGCCCGGGGTCGCGCCGAGCGCGCGGACGAGGCCCAGCCCGTCGAGGCGCGGCATGCGGAGGTCGCACACGACGACGTCGACGCCGCCGCGGGCCACGACCTCCAGGGCGGCCTGCCCGTCCGTGGCCGTGACGACCTGGAACCCGTCGCACTCGAGCACCCGCGTGAGGAGCGCGAGCATGTGGGGCTCGTCGTCGGCCACGAGCGCGCGGCCTGGCGGCCCGCCGGCCGCCGCGGGGGCGGGGGCGGGACAGGGACCGGGGTCGGCGGCGGCGGGTCCTGTCATGGGCGGACGGTAGCGGGGCGCCCTGCGGACGTCCACGCGAGCGGTGGCCGCGGGCGCGCGCGGCAGAGGTTGGGCCGGCCGCAGGCGCCTCGCCGGCGCGGCGGCCCGACCGCGCTCGCGCGGCCGGGCCGGCTAGACTCCGGCATGGCCGTGGACGCGCCCTTCGCCGATCGCCTGAGCGCGCGGGTCGATGCCGTGGGGCCGCTGTGCGCCGGGCTGGACCCGCATCCGGGGCGGCTGCCCGCGGGGCTCGACGCGCCCGCCTGGGCGGAGGCCACGGCGGCCCTCGTGGCGGACGGAGTGGCCGCGGTGAAGCCGCAGCTCGCCTTCTTCGGCGACGACTGGGCCGCGGTCGAGCGGGCGGCGCGCGCGGCGCGCGCGCGCGGCGCCCTGGTCGTCGCGGACGCGAAGCGAGGCGACATCGGCTCCACGGCGGCGGCCTACGCGGCGCGGCTCCTCGCGCCCGAGGCCCCCTTCGACGCGCTGACCGTGAACCCCTACCTCGGGGCGGACTCGCTCGCGCCGTTCGTCGAGCAGGCGGCGCGCGCGGGCAAGGGCCTGTTCGTGCTCGTGCGCACGTCGAACGCCGGCGCGGCCGACCTGCAGGAGCTGGCGCTCGCGGGCGGGCCGCGCGGCGCCGGCGCCCCCGGGGAGGGAGGCGCCGACGTCGACGAGGTCGTGTGCGAGGCGGTCGCGCGGCTCGTGGCCGCCGTCGGGCGCCCGCACCGCGGCGCCGTCGGGCGCTCGCTCGTGGGCGCGGTCGTCGGGCTCACGACGCCCGCGGCCCGCCTCGCGCGCCTGCGCGCGCGCCTGCCCGACGCGCCCTGGCTCGTGCCCGGCTGGGGGGCGCAGGGCGGCGACCCGGCCCACCTGCGCGCCGCGCTCCCTCACGCTCCCCTGGGAGGGCCCCGCGCCGGCGGACTGGCGCGGGCGCGTCGCGGAGGCGCTCGCGGCCCACCGGGCGGCCCTCGCCGCCGCGCTCGCCGGGACCGCCCGGGCCG
>JANJTH010000103.1 GCA_024711205.1 Planctomycetota bacterium
CCCATGACCTCCCCGTCGGCGACGAGGAGCGCCGCCGCGAACGCGGCCTCGGCGGTCGGGGCCGGGGTCGGGGCGGGCGCCGCGGCCCCGGCGGCCTCGGGCGCGGGGGAGCGCGCGGAGCGGACCTGGTCGCGGCCGCCGTGCTTCGCCGCGTAGAGGTGCTGGTCGGCGGCGGCGATGAACGCCTCGAGCGTCGGGTGGGCGTCCGGGTCGTAGGTCGCGACGCCGAAGCTCGCCGTCACCGGGATCCCGGGGGTCTCGCCCTGCGGCAGCCCGACGGGCGCGCCCCGGATGTCGCGGCGCAGGCGCTCGGCGAGCGCGACGGCGGCGTCGAGGTCGGTCTCGGGTGCCACGACCACGAGCTCCTCGCCCCCGTAGCGGAACGCCTCGTCGTAGGCGCGCACCGTCGCGCGGACCCGGCGGGCGACCTCGGCGAGCACGGCGTCGCCGGCCACGTGCCCGTGCACGTCGTTGACCTGCTTGAAGCGGTCGATGTCGACGAGGATCAGGGAGAGCGGCGCGCCCAGGCGCGCCCCCTGCGCCATGAGCTGCGCCATGCGCTCGACGAAGTGCCGCTTCGTGTGGAGCCCCGTGAGCGCGTCGAGCACGGCCCGGTCGTAGAGGGCCGGCTTGCGGAGCGCGAGCGCGATGTGCTTGGCGAGCGCCTCGAGCTCGCGGGTCAGCTCGCGCGGGTCGCGCTCGGAGCCGGCGGCGAGCCGGACCTCGAGCGCGCCCATGACCTCCCCGTCGGCGACGAGGAGCGCCGCCGCGCGCGTCCCGCCGGCGCCCTGCTCGACGATCGTCCGCCGGTCCTCGAGCGCGCGGAGCGCCTCGCGGGGGGTCGCGGGCAGCGACCCGTCGGGCGCGACGCGGGTCCGCTCGCCGGAGGCGACGGCGACCGGGACGAGCCGGTCCTGCTCGGGGCCCTCGACCCGGTAGATCACGATCTCGCGCGGGTCGAGCAGCCCGCGCAGGACGTGCATGGCCCGCTCGAAGATGCGCTCGAGGCTCGTGTCGTCGTTCGCGATGAGCGCGAGGTCGCGGATCGCCGAGAGCTGCTCGACCTGCCGGCGGAGCTGCGCCACGGCCTCGTGGTGCTGGCGCGCGCGCCGCTCGACCCGCTCGGGCGGGACCCAGGCCAGGGCGCCCTTGCCGCGCCGGAGGTGCGCGAAGGCCCGCCGCACGCGGGCGGCGTCGAGCGCGAAGGCGAGCGCGAGGACGGCGCTCGCGCCGCCGAGGGCCGCGGTCGCCGCGGTGAGCGCGCGCCCCGCCTCGCCCGGGACCCAGCTCGCCCAGGCCGCGAGCCCGAGGGCCGCCGCCGGGGCGGCGAGGAGCGGCAGGCCCTGCGGCGACGCGGGGGAGGGGAACCGGACGGGCACGTTGCCTCCCTCCGCGCGGGCCGACCTGCCCCCCTCTTCGGCCGCGCGGGGGCACGGACTTTGCCCGGAGGGCGCCCGCGCGTCGCGCGCGCCGGCTCAGTACTCGCGGCGCTGGACCCCGGGCGCGGGCGGCGGGGGGGCCGCCGGCGGGGGCGGCGCCGCGGGGCGGGTGTGGAGCAGGACGTCGCCGTGGCCCGCCTCGAGCTCGCGGCCGCACACGACCACGAGGCGCGGCGCGGGGAACCGCCGCGAGACGCGGTCGGGGATCCCCGTCGCGCCCTCGATGTGCGCGCGGCCGGCCACGACGAGCACCCGGAGCCCGGGGCGGGGGTCGCGCAGGAGCGCGCCGTGGACGGAGTCGGCCATGACCTCGTCCCACACGGTGAACGCCTGGTAGTAGCGCTCGAGCGCCTCGGGCGGGAGCGGGTGCACGACCTGGAGCTGCGCCCGCACCCGCGCGCCGTGCGCGGCGACGCCGAGGTCGATCCGCGGGAGCCCGAGCAGGTCCTCGAGCGGGAGCCTGGCGAGGCCCTCCTTGCGGACGCGCTGCACGAGGGCGCGCTCGGCGTTCAGGGCCACGATCGGGATCCGCCGCGCCACCGCGAGCTCGAACAGGGGCGCGTAGGCCTCCCAGGCGTGCCCCCACGTCGTGTCCCACGCGACGGCGGCGCGGAAGCCGGCCAGGTCGAGCTCGCCGCGCGCGACGCGATCGAGCGCCGGCTGGAGGCTCCGGGGGAAGTACTCGCAGGCGAGCGCGACCGGCCCGGCCGCGTCGAGCGCGGCGAGCAGATCGCGCTGGAGCGCGTGGTGCGCGGGCACGCCGTGCTCCTCGCCCACGTAGACGACGCGCGCCGCGGTAGCCCGCGCGACGAGGGCCTCCCAGGCGAGCGGCGCGCCGTCGGCCGTCGTCAGGGCCCGGCCGTCGTCGCCGCGGGCGACGCTCGCCGCGGCGACCGACCCGAGCCCGAGCCCCAGGGCGCAGCCCAGGGCGAGACGGGCGCGCGCGGCGCCCGCGGTCCCGCGCGCCATCACGCGCCCGCCCCGCGCCCGGGGGCCGGGTCGCCCTCGAGCAGCTCGATCTCGTAGCCGTCCGGGTCGTCGACGAACGCCATGGACCGCTTGCCGTCGGGGGTCTTCCCCGGGCCCCAGCTCAGGTCGTGACCGTGCGCGCGCAGGCGGACCTGCACGGCCTCGATCGAGTCGACGCGGTAGGCCACGTGCCCGAACGCGTCGCCCCGCTCGTAGCGGTCTCGCCCCCAGTTGTGGGTCAGCTCGAGCAGCGGCTCCTCGGGGCCCGCGCCGCCCGCGCGCAGGAACGCGAGGGTGAACTCGCCGTCGGGGTAATCACGTCGGCTGACGACCTCGAACCCGAGCGCGTCGCGGTAGAACGCGAGCGAGCGCTCGAGGTCGGTCACGCGGAACATGGTGTGCAGGTAGCGCATGGGGCCCTCCCCGGGGGCGGCAGCCTATCCGACGCGCGCTGGACGCGGGGGCGCCGGCCCGGGAAGATCACGGCGCCCGCGCGGGCGCGCGCGGAGGGGGAGGGCGACGATGAGCGAGCCGGGGGTGACGCCCGCGTTCACGGGCGAGTGGGAGCTGGTCGAGGCGACCGGGTCGCTGTTCCAGCAGTTCCGGCAGCGCGTCCCGGGCGGCTGGCTCGTGGTCGTCGCGATGGGCGACTCGCCCTCGATGTCCTTCCTGCCCGACCCGCAGGGGGAGTGGAACCCGCCGATCAAGCAGAGCCGCAAGAAGGGCTTCCAGTAGGCCCACGAGACGCACGAGGGCCGGGCTCGACGGACCGACCGGCCGGGGTCGGCCGAGCGAGGCCGTCGCGCGGCGAGGTCCCGACTCGAGCCGCGCCCCGCCGCCGTTAGGTCGGCGGGGTCGCGTCGCG
Organism: Planctomycetota bacterium; assembly: GCA_024711205.1. Lineage (GTDB taxonomy): Bacteria > Planctomycetota > J058 > J058 > J058 > JANJTH01. Next base: position 3,274 of record JANJTH010000103.1, read on the forward strand.
ATCGGGGCGGGCGGACGGCTCGGCGCCGTCGGCCGCGGGCGAGGCGCTCGCCCCGCCCGGGGTCGACGCGGGCTTCGGGGTCACGCCGCGCTGGGCCTGCTCGACGAGCTCGGGCGGCAGCTCGAGGGGTGGCGGGGCCTCGGGCGGCGGGGGCGCGGTGCGCGCGGCGTTCGCGACGCGCTTCATCGCGTCGAGGCGGGTCGTCTCGCGCGCGTCCTTGCGGACGACCTCGGCCTTGCGCCGGAGGCGATGGCGGCGCGCGCCCTCGCGGCCGGCCGCCGCCGTGCGCTTCATGCGCGTGAGCTTCACGCCCTCCGCCTTGCGCGCGGACGCGGCGACGCGGCGCATGGTCACGAGGCGGTCCGCCTCGGCCCGGCGGCCCGCGGCGGCGACCTGCTTCATGCGGGCCTTCTTCTCGAAGTCGCCGCCACGCCGACCCGCGGCGGCGACCTGCTTCATGCGCGACATCCGCCCCGAGTCCGTCACCCGCGAGGCCTTCTTCGCCGCAGGCGCCTTCGCCTTCGCGGGCGCCTTCTTCGCGGACGCCTTCTTCGCCGCGGCCGCCTTCGCCTTCGCGGGCGCCTTCGCCTTCGCGGGCGCCTTCGCCTTCGCGGGCGCCTTCGCCTTCGCGGGCGCCTTCGCCTTCGCGGGCGCCTTCGCCTTCGCGGGCGCCTTCGCCTTCGCGGGCGCCTTCTTCGCGGCCGCCTGCTTCGCGGGCGCCTTCGCCTTCGCGGGCGCCTTCTTCGCCGCGGCCGCCTGCTTCGCGGGCGCCTTCTTGTTCGAGGCCGGTGGCTTCTTCCCTGCCTTCGGAGCCGACCGCTCCGCCCCGCGTCCCTTCGGCGCCATCGCTCGTCCGCC
>JANJTH010000113.1 GCA_024711205.1 Planctomycetota bacterium
TGGCCCGGGCGGCGTCCGGGGGCCGCGCCCCGGGCTGCGGGGCGGGCCGTCCGGCCTCGACCGGGCCAGGCGCGTCCGCCGGAGCCCGGTCCTCCCGCGGGGGGCGGAGCGCGTCGCCCGGGTCGGGCTCGCTCCGCACTCGGTCCGTGCTCGGCCCTCGCGCGTCGCCCGGGACGGACTCGCTCGGCGATCGGTCCGTGCCCGGCGCTCGCGCGTCGCCCGCGCGCGGCCGCGACCAGGCCCGGTCCACGGCGTCGACCTGCGGGCGGATCGCGCGGCGGGCCTCCTGCTTCGCCTCGCGCGGCGCGCGCCCGAACGGCTTGCCCGCGCCGGCCCGGTCGAGCCGCCGGTCGTAGTCGGTGTGCCCGTGCCGGATCCAGGCGCGCACGGCGAGCCGGACCGGCTCGTCGGCGAGCGCCTTCGCCGCGGCCGAGCGGCCGACGCGCTTCGACGAGACCTCGGTCGCCCGCGCGACGACGCGGTCCCGGTCGACCGCCGGGATCGACGGGTAGAGCCGCTCGATCGCCCGCGCGAAGTCGACGCGGTACTCGGCCTCCTCGCGCTCGCGCCGGACCCGCGAGCGCTCGCGCGACACGGCCCGTTCGCCCGCGGTCGCCTCGACCTCGACCCGCGCCGCCGCGAGCGCCTCGGGCGTCGCCGCGACCCCGAGCTGAACCACCCGCCCCCGCTGCTCGCCCACGACGCGCACGGCGCCGCGTGCGAGGAGCGCGCGGGTCAGCGCCGTGTCGCCGCGCGGCACGAACACGTGCCCGGGGAGCGTCCCCACCTCGGCCCGGGAGATCCCCTCCGCCGCCGTCCGCCCGCCTCGACCACCGCGCCGCGCCACGCCCCGATCTTCGCCGACCCCACCGACAGGCCCGCGCGCCTCGCGACCGCGAGCACGTGCCCTCGAACCTGCCAGCGCCCGCCCGGCCCGGCCCGCGTCGGTCCCCGTGCGCTGCACCCCCGCCGCCCTCCCTGCGCGGGCCCTTCGCGTCACGCCCGCGCGCGCAGCTCAGGCCGCCCCGGTCGCGCGACCCCCGCCGAGGGCCCGGCTTGCGCGGAGCGGGCGCGCCACGGCGCCGCCGCCTCGCGCGGGTCGCTCGCCTCCGCTCGCGACGCCGACGGCGCCGATCACGCCCGGCGCCTTGGCCGCTGCTCCGGGCGTCACCCCGGCCGCTGCCCGGTCCGCGCCGAACAGCCCGAGCTGCCGCGGGTCCCAGCCGCCCGCGCGCGCGCTGCGGCCCGGGGCGCGCTCGGCCCCGGCCGGCGCGTCGGCCTCCCACGGGCAGGCGAGCCGGTATTGCCGGCGCAGCGCGTCGACGAGGCACAGGACCCGATCCTCGACCCCGGCCGACGGCCCGGGCCCGCCGCGATACCAGCGCCGCCAGCGCTGCCCCACCTCGGGCCGCCACGCCTCGGCCGCGGCGAGGAGCTCGCGCCGCAGGTCGTCCCCGCCAGGCCCGTCGGGCAGGCGGAGCACGCGCGCCCCGAACCACCGCGCCCCGGCCATGCGCGCCGCGCTCACGAGCTCGCGCAGGTCGCGCGGCCCGTCGGTCGCCCCCGGCAGCACGGGCGCGCACACGACCCCCACGGGCACCCCCGCGCGCGCGAGCGCGGCAAGCGTCTGCACGCGCCGCGCCGGCGTGGGCGCGCCGGGCTCGAGCGCCCGCGCCAGCGCGCGGTCGGGCGTCGCGAACACGACGTGGACGCGCAGCGCCGCGCGCGCGGCCAGCGCCTGCAGGCCCTCGACGTCGCGCGCCACGCGCGCGAAGCGCGTGAACACCTCGACCCGCGCGCCGTCGGGGACGGCCGCGAGCCGCGCCCGGGTCGCCCGCGCGACCGGCGGCGTCCCGAACGGATCGACGCCGACGAGCCCGAGCTCGAGCCCGCCCACGCACCGCGGGCCGAGCGGCAGCCCGGCCAGCGCCCGCCCGAGCCGCCGGGCCGGCGCGTCGTCGACCTCGGCCCCGGCGCCCTCGGCCCCGGCGCCCTCGGTCGCGGCAGGCTCCGTCCCGGCGGGCTCCAGCGGATCGGCCACGGCTCCCTCCTCGTGCGCGGGACCATCCGCGCACGAACCGGAGCCTAACAGTGGGGTCCGACAACCACGGCCGGGCGGTCGTGCGCGAAGCCCGCATACTCCTGTCGCGTAGGCGCTTGCGTCGCGCCGCGCGTCCCCGCCGGCCACGCGGCGGCGGCGTGCTCGGGCGGCTCGCTCGCACCCCCGCGCAGCGAGCGGCACGGCGACGCCCCCCCGCCCGCGTCCGCGAGGCCCACGCCTCGATCATGGCGGCCTGCGCTGGCGCCCGCATAGGGCCTGGCGCGAGCCGCGCGCCGTCCCGGGAAAACGCCGACCGGCGGCCTCGCGGCCGCCGGCTCGGGGAAGTCAACGGTCTCGGCCCGACGTTCAGCCCGTGGGCGGCATGGGCGGCGGGCCGCCCGGCACCGGCGGCGGACCGCCCGGGATCGGCGGCGGGCCCGCGGGCGCGAAGGCCATGGCGACCTCGGGGACCTGCCCGGCGGCCGTCCAGCTCGGCATGCCCTGCCGCCACACGAGCGTCTGGGGCGTGAGCTGCCCCTGGCCCGCGAGGGTCCGCAGCATGTTCACGTCGAACGGCCCCTGCTGCGCGCCCCCGATCGCGACGTGGAACGTCACGGCCGGCGGCATGGGCGGCGGCGCCATGCCCATGCCGGGCGCCATGCCCATGCCCGGGTGCATGCCCATGCCGGGCTGCGCGTAGGCCTGGTGCATCATGCCCGGCATCATCATGCCCATGCCGAGGCCCATGCCCGCGCCCATCATGCCGCCGGCCGCGCCGCCGGGCTGCTGGGCCGCGTCCTTGAGCGCCTGCGCGGCCATCATCTGCATGTAGCCCGCGCCGCCCGGCCCGATCCCGAGCGCGCCCATGGCGCCGCGCTCGTCGACGGCCTTCTTGACCGCGTCGGGCAGGCTGATCGACGACACGAGGAAGTCGTAGAGCTCGACCCCGTACTTCGCGAAGTCGTCGGCCGTGCGGGCCTTCGTCGCCGTCGCGAGCTCGTCGCGCTTCGACTGGAGCTGCACGACGCTCTTGCCCTGCATGTACTCCGACACGAGGTCGGCGAACCGGGCGCAGACGACCTCCTTGAACCAGCGCTCGATGTCCGTCGAGTCCTGCCGGCCCTCGGTGCCCACGACCGTCGCGATGAACACCTGCGGGTCGGTCACGCGGATCGAGAACGACCCGAACGCCCGCACGTTCACGAAGCCGAACTTCGAGTCCTCGAGGAGGATCGGCTCCTTCGTGCCCCACTTCAGCTCGCGGAACGGCTTGAGGCTGACGTAGTAGACGCAGCTCTGGAAGGGCGCGTCCTTGTAGACCAGCTTGAACAGGCTGCTGATGATCGGCAGGTTCTCCGTCGTCAGCGTGTGCGTGCCGGCCTTGAGCGTGTCCATGGCCTTGCCGTTGCGGAAGAACACCGCGGCCTGGCTCTCCTGGACGATGCACCGCGAGCCCAGCTTGAGGTCGGCCATGCCGGCCTCGGGCATGCGCGCGACGATCTGCCGCCCGCCGGAGGTGTCCTCCCACTTGAGGACGTCGAGACGCAAGCTCATGGTCAGCCTCCCTTCCGCAGCAGCTCTTCCCGCTTGGAGAAGAACTCGTCGACGCGATCGACCAGCTCGATCGTCTCCTTGACCTTGGTCATCAGCTTGTCGCGGTCGTCCGCGTTCATCTCGGCCACCTTGTGGGCGACCTCGGTCACGGCCTCGGCGAGGCCCAGGTCGTGCTCGTAGACGCGCATGAGCTCGTCCTCGCCGACCTTCACCGTGTCGAACAGCCCCGAGTAGCCGCGGTCCGCCGTGCGGATCTTCTGGGCCACGCGGTCGATCCGGTTCATGAGCTTCTCGAAGGGCGAGATCCCGTCGATGTCCCCGCCCGTGATCAGGTCGTCGAGGACCCGCTTGAGCGTGGTCTTCTGCGCGAACAGCTTGTCTGCGCAGAAGTCGCGCTGGATCTTGTCGATGTCGCGGCGGGTCTCGCGCTCCTGATACCCCGCGAACCCGGGGATCATCGCGGTCAAGCGCTCGAAGACGTTGCGCTGACTGACCGCCCGCTCATGCAAATTCAAGGGGTCCTCCCGGCCCGCGGCCGCGCGGATCATACGGGCGGGGTCCCGGACCGTCCAGACGATGCGGCGTAACCCGAGCGGACGAGATAGGATCGACGCGCATGGGCGGACCGGCGGAGGTGGTCGGGGAGGCGCTCGAGGCGAGCCGGCTCAAGGAGCAGCTCCTCGGGCGGGAGGCGCGGCCGCTGAGCCGCGCCGCCACGCTCCTCGTCGAGGCGGCGGCCGCGGGGCGGGTGATCCACCTGCTCGCCGACCGGGCGGCGGCCGGGCTCGCGGCGCACCTCGCGCTCCACGCGCGGCGCGGCGGGCTGCCCGCGCGCGCGCTCGACGAGGACGACCCGGCCCCCGACGCGCTCGCCCGGGCCGTGGGGGCGTTCGTGCAGGCGGGCGACGTCGTGGTCGTGCTCGCCCCCGAGGGCCAGCCCGGGCTCGATCGGGCCCTCGCGCAGGCCCACGCGCGCGGCGCCGCCCGCGTGGCCCTCGCGGGCGAGGGCCCGGGCGCCGCGCTCGTCGCGCTCGTGGACGTGGGCGTCGTCGTCCCCTCCTCCCGGCCGGCCGTCCTCGCGGCGGTCGTGCTCGCGCTCGGGCACGTCCTCGTGGGCGTCGCCCAGGACGGGGCGGCGCGCGAGGCCGTCGTGGGCGCCGGGGCGGCCAGCGCCGGCGCCGGAGGGCCGCCGCCCACCCCGCCCATGCCCGCGGGGCCCGGGCCCCAGGGGGGCGGGCGCGGTCGCCACCCGACCGAGCCCCTCGTGATCGACGAGGACCCGGAGCTCGCCTCCGAGGACCTCACCCACGACCTCGACGACGACGAGGCCACCATGCTCGCCGAGGCGGTCGAGGTCACGGCGGCGCCTCCGACCACGGCCCGGCCGGTCCGCCGCCGCCCCACGCCCGAGCCCTCCGGCGGCGCGGCGGCCGCGCCGGGGCTGATCCGGTTCCGCTGCGGCGGCTGCCAGGAGCCGATCGTCGTCGAGCAGCGCTACGCCGGTCGGCGCGGCCAGTGCCCGCACTGCCGCGCCGAGTTCCAGATCCCCGCGGAGGCCGGGTCCGGCGCCGGCGCGGGCGGCCCGGGCAACGTCCGCGCCGAGGCCGCGCGCGCGCCG
>JANJTH010000132.1 GCA_024711205.1 Planctomycetota bacterium
CGGCCCGGGCGCGCCGCGCCGCCCCGCGCCTCGCGGCCGACCCGGCCCCCGACGTGCGCGAGGCCGAGGCCGACCTCGCGCGCGCCTGATCCGCGGGGCGCGGGCAACCCCCTGCCCCGCGGACCCTTCCGGCCGCCGCGCGGCCCGCCCCGCGCACCCTTGTCCCCGCCGTGGCCCCCCCCTAGAATCCGCCGCGATCCGCGGGGGGGAGACGCCCCTCCTCCAGCGCAACCCACGCACCCCATGGGGGGCCGGCCATGCTCGCGCTCGTCCCGGGCTACGTCCCGATCGCGTTCCTCGCGCTCGTCTGCCTGACGATCGGCGGCGTCGCGCTGTTCCTGTCGAGCGTGCTCGGCCCGAAGCGCCGCACGAAGGTCAAGGAGATGCCGTACGAGTGCGGCGTCGACCCGATCCAGCAGGGCGCGCGCGAGCGCTACTCGATCCACTTCTACCTGGTCGCGATCCTGTTCATCCTGTTCGACCTCGAGGCCGTGTTCCTGTTCCCGTGGGCCGTCGGGTTCCGCGAGATGGGCGGCGACGCGCGCGTCGTGGTCCTCGTCGTGGTCCTCGGGTTCATCGCGGCCCTCGGCGCAGGCCTGTTCTACGAGTGGAAGCGGAGGGGGCTCGAGTGGGACTAGAGAACTTCCTCGGTGACGGGTTCATCTCGACCCGGATCAAGGACCTCCTCGCCTGGGGGCGCAAGAACAGCCTCTGGCCGATGCCGTTCGGCACGGCCTGCTGCGCGATCGAGATGATGTCGACGCTCTCGTCGCGCTACGACATGTCGCGCTTCGGGGCGGAGGTCGTGCGCTTCTCGCCGCGCCAGAGCGACATGCTGATCGTCGGCGGGCGCGTGACGCTCAAGATGATGCCGGTGCTCCAGCGCATCTGGCTGCAGATGCCCGAGCCGAAGTGGGCGATCTCCATGGGCGCCTGCGCCTCGTGCGGCGGCGTGTTCGACACCTACACGATGATCCAGGGCGTCGACCAGTTCATCCCGATCGACGTCTACGTGCCCGGCTGCCCGCCGCGCCCGGAGAACCTGATCGACGCGGTGCGGCTGCTCCAGGACAAGGTCGCGGGCAAGGACGTCCAGCGGCTCATGGACGAGCGGACGGGCCAGCCCAACCTGGCCCGACTCGAGGCCATGGAGGCCCGGCGGGCCGAGCTGCGCGCGCGGCTCGTCGGCCCGGCGCCGGCGCTGGCCGGCCAGGAGGCGAGGGCGTGAGCGAGACCCGCGGGACCTCGCTGCCGGTGCTGGACCCGGCGGCGGTGCGCAAGGAGCGGCGCGCGCGCGCGCAGGAGGCCGAGGCCCGGCGCCACGAGCGCGAGCGGGCGCTCGCCGAGGCCGTGACCGGCTGGTTCGCGCCCGGCGAGGCGTCGCGCGCGGAGCTCCGGCATCAGCAGACGGTGACGGTGCCGGTGGGCCGCGCCCACGAGACGCTCCGCCGCTGCCGCGACGAGCTCGGCTTCGACCTCCTGACCGACGTCACCGTCGTGGACACGCTCAAGCTCGAGGGCGACCACCCCGAGCGGTTCTGGGTCGTGTGGCAGCTCCTGAGCCTGGCCCAGAACGCGACGATCTGGGTGCGCGCCTGGGTGAACGAGGACGAGCCGGCCTGCCCGAGCGTCCGCGACCTCTGGCCCGCCGCCGGCTACGCCGAGCGCGAGGCCTACGACATGTTCGGCGTCGAGTTCACCGGCCACGGCGACCTCCGGCGCCTGCTCATGCCCGAGGACTACGCGGGCTTCCCGCTGCGCAAGGACTACCCCCTGCGCGGCCGCGGCGAGCGCGACAACTTCCCGGTGATCCGCCGGGCGAACGAGGAGGCCCTGTGAGCCCCGAGCTGACCGCCGCCCCGCTCGCGGCCGCGCCGCTCGCGCGGGCCCCCTTCGGCGACGCCGCGGTGTCGCTCGAGCCGGGGCTCCACGAGCAGGAGATGGTCATCAACTTCGGGCCGCAGCACCCCGCCATGCACGGGACGCTCCGGCTCGTCATGACCCTCGACGGCGAGAAGTGCCGGCACATCGACCCGCAGATGGGCTACCTCCACACGGGGTTCGAGAAGCTCGGCGAGCACCGGACCTGGAACCAGTTCATCGTCGTCACCGACCGCATGAACTACATGAGCGCCATGGCGAACAACGTCGGGTTCGCGCTCGCGGTCGAGGAGCTGCTCGGGATCGAGGTCCCGCCCCGCGCGCAGGCGATCCGCGTGATCATGTGCGAGCTGTCCCGGATCGGCGACCACATCCTCGGGGTCGGGCTCCAGGGCATGGACCTCGGCGCGTTCACGGCCATGCTGTGGGCGTTCATCGAGCGCGAGAAGGTCTACGACGTGTTCGAGCTCGCCTCGGGCGGGCGGCTCACGACGAGCTACACGCGCGTGGGCGGGCTCGCCTTCGACCTGCCCGAGGACTGCCCGGCCCGGATCCGGGCGTTCATCGAGCGGCTCGAGCCGGTCCTCCAGGAGATGGAGGGCATGCTCTCGCGCAACCGGATCTTCCTCGAGCGCACCCAGGGCGTGGGCACGTTCTCGCGCCAGCAGGCGATCGACTGGGGCCTCTCGGGCCCGGTCGCGCGCGCGTCGGGGCTCGACCGCGACCTGCGGCGCGACCGCCCCTACAGCGGCTACGAGCAGTACGACTTCGAGGTGCCGGTCCGCACGGAGGGCGACGTCTACGCGCGCTACCTCGTGCGGCTCGCCGAGGTCCGGCAGTCGCTGCGGATCGTCGAGCAGGCGCTCGACCGGCTCCCGTCCGGCCCGGTCAACGCGATCGGCGCGAAGGCCACGCTGCCCGACAAGGACGAGGTCTACTCGCGCATGGAGTCGCTGATCCAGCACTTCATGCTCGAGATGCCGGGCCACGGGATCAAGGCGCCGAAGGGCGCGATCTACCACGCGACCGAGACGCCGAACGGCGAGCTCGGCTGGTACATCGTCTCGGACGGGACCGGCGTGCCCTACCGCGTTCGGGTCCGCCCGCCCAGCCTCTACCAGTTCCAGTCGATCAAGCCGATGGCCGAGGGGCGGCTCGTCGCCGACGTGGTCGCGATCATGAGCTCGCTGGGCGTGATCGCGGGGGAGCTCGACCGCTGATGGCCACCGCGCTGCCCACCGCCGGCCCGCTCGTCGAGCGGACCTTCACGCCCGAGGTCGAGGCCGAGCTCGAGGCGCTCTGCGCCCGCTACCCCGAGCGCCGCGCCGCGCTCCTGCCCGCGCTCCGCCTGTGCGAGCGCGAGTTCGGGTCGGTCGACCTCGGCGGCATGAAGCTCGTGGCGCGCCTGCTCGGGCTCGCCCCGGCCTACGTCCTCGGCGTCGTGTCGTTCTACACGCACTTCCGCCGGCCGACGGACGGCACCTACGTGATCGAGGTGTGCCGCACGCTCCCCTGCGCGCTCCGCGGCGCCGACGACTTCATGCAGCACGTCGAGCGCAAGCTGGGGATCAAGGCCGGGGAGACGACCAAGGACGGCATGTTCACGCTCAAGGACGCCGAGTGCATGGCGGCCTGCGACAAGGCGCCCCTGATCCAGCTCAACGGGCACAACCAGGAGCTGCTCGACCCGAAGACGTTCGATGCGCTCGTCGACCAGCTCAAGGCCGAGCCCGAGGCGTTCGAGCTGCGCAAGGGCTGCCGGGACCCCTTCCCCTGGACGAAGCCGGCCGACCCGGCCGCCCAGCGCACGAGGCCCGAGGGCGAGCGCGACTACGAGCACGAGGCGCTCACGCACGAGCCGACGCTCCTGCGCCGCTGCTACAAGGGCCGCGCCACGACGCTGGCCGAGTACCAGGCCGACGGCGGCTACGCGGGCCTGAAGAAGGCCCTCGCGCTGCCCCCCCAGCAGGTCACCGACATGGTGAAGGACAGCGGGCTGCGCGGGCGCGGCGGCGCCGGCTTCCCGACGGGCGTCAAGTGGACGTTCATCCCGGGCGAGGACAAGGTCCCGGGGCCCCGCTACCTCGTGATCAACTGCGACGAGTCGGAGCCGGGCACGTTCAAGGATCGGCGCTTGATCGAGGAGGACCCGCACCTCCTGCTCGAGGGGATCGCGATCTCGTGCCACGCGATCAAGAGCCAGCACTGCTACATCTACATCCGCGGCGAGATGGTCCTCGGCGCCGAGCGGCTCGAGGCGGCCGTGCAGGAGGCCTACGCGGCGGGGGTCTTCGGGCCCGACGCGCTGGGCAAGGGCCGCCGGCTCGACTGCACCGTGCACCGCGGCGCGGGCGCCTACATCTGCGGCGAGGAGACGGCCCTCCTCAGCTCGCTCGAGGGCGGCCGCGGCTACCCGCGGCTCAAGCCGCCGTTCCCCGCGATCAAGGGCGCCTGGGGGCAGCCCACGATCGTCAACAACGTCGAGACGATCTGCAACGTCGCCCTGATCCTCGGGCGCGGGCTCGACTGGTACAAGTCGCTCGGGACGCCGCCGTCGCCGCCCGACCTCTACCCGAAGCTCCCGCGCGGCGGCGCGGGGAGCCGCGGGCCCAAGATCTGGTGCGTGAGCGGGCACGTGCAGCGCCCGGGGCTCTACGACGTGCCGTTCGGCGTGTCCCTCAAGCAGCTCATCTTCGACGAGCGGTTCTGCGGCGGGATGCGGCCGGGGCGCAAGCTCAAGGGCGTGATCCCCGGCGGGTCGTCGTTCCAGATCCTCAAGGCGGACGAGGTGGACGTCCCGCTCTGCTTCGACGCGGTCGCGAACGCGGGCTCGTCGTGCGGCAGCGCGGGCGTGATCGTGCTCGACGACTCGACGAACATCGTCATGGCGCTCGTGAACGTGCTCCGCTTCTACCACCACGAGTCCTGCGGGCAGTGCACGCCCTGCCGCGAGGGCTCGGGCTGGATGCTCAAGATCGTCGAGCGGATCGCGGCCGGGGCCGGGACGCTCGAGGACCTCGACACGATCGACGCGATCGCCAACCAGGCCTGCGGCAAGACGATCTGCGTGCTCGCCGAGGCGTTCTCGTGGCCGGCCCAGAGCTACATCGCGAAGTTCCGCGACGAGTTCGTGGAGCACATCAAGCAGGGTCGGAACCTGACCGGCGGGCGCCTGTGCGCGCCCGGGGGGAGCGGCAAGTGACGGCCGACGCAGCCGCGGGCCCGGGCGGGGAGCCCGGGTTCACGCCCGACTTCACGTTCTCGATCGACGGGGTCACGGTCCCGGCGAAGAAGGGCGACACGATCCTCAAGGCGGGCCTGCGGGCGGGGAAGTTCATCCCGCACTACTGCTGGCACCCGGGGCTCTCGATCGCGGGCAACTGCCGGATCTGCCTCGTGCACGCGACGAAGACCATGCCGCCCGGCAAGCCCGTGATCGCCTGCGCGACCGAGGTCGTCGAGGGCATGGAGGTCGAGTCGGACGGCCCGCGCACGAAGGAGCTGCGCGAGGGCGTCATGGAGTTCCTCCTCATCAACCACCCGCTCGACTGCCCGGTGTGCGACCAGGCGGGCGAGTGCGACCTGCAGCAGTACAGCTTCGACCACGGGCGCGAGACCTCGCGCTTCGAGGAGGAGAAGACCCAGCGCCCGCGCAAGGACCTGGGGCCGCTGATCCGCTTCGTCGGCAACCGCTGCATCGTCTGCACGCGCTGCGTGCGGTTCTGCGAGGAGGTCGCCGGCACGGGCGAGCTGTCGGTCGTCAACCGCGGGGACGCGAGCTGGATCGACACCTTCCCCGGGGTCGAGCTCGACAACCCCATGTCGGGCTGCGTCGCCGACATCTGCCCGGTCGGCGCGCTGCTCGACAAGGACTCCATGCACTCGACGCGGGTGTGGCTGCTGCGCGGCACGAAGAGCGTGTGCGCCGGCTGCGCGACGGGCTGCAACGTCAACGTCGAGACCTTCGACGAGAAGGTCAAGCGGATCACGCCGCGCGAGAACCAGGCCGTCAACCGCTGGTGGATGTGCGACGCGGGGCGCCTGACCTGGCGCGAGGCCACGGCGCCCGCGCGCGTCGGCGCCGCGCGGATCGCCGGCCAGGAGGTCCCGTTCGCGCGGGCGCTCGAGCGCGCGCTCGAGCTCGTGCGCGACGCGAGCGGCGGCGTCGTCGGGCTGACGACCGGGTTCGCGAGCAACGAGGAGCTGTTCACGTTCCAGGGGCTCGTCGGGCGCGGCGCGATCGCGGCGGCCTTCGCGCCGGACGGGGCGACCTTCACCTCGCGCGACGGGTTCGCGATCGCCGCGGACAAGAACCCCAACCGCGAGGGCGCGCGGCGGATCCTGGGCGAGGGCGCCCTCGGCGCCGCGGGCCAGGACGCGGCGATCGCCGCGCTCGAGGAGGGCAAGGTCGGGCTCGCGATCGTCCACGACGCGGCGCCCGGCGGCGCGCCCTGGTCGCCCCGCCTCCTGGCCGCGCTCGGCAAGGCCAAGGCGCGGATCGTGCTCGCGCTCCACGAGACGCCGGCCAACGCCGACGCGCTCCGGGGCGCGGCGGTCGTCCTGCCGGCCGCGCACGCGACCGAGAAGGACGGGACGTTCGTGAACGCCATGGGGCGGGTCCAGCGCGTCCGCCCCGCCGTCCCGCCGCCCGCGGGCGCGCGGTCCGACCTCGACGTCCTCGAGGAGCTCGCCCGCGCCGCGGCGCTCCAGCCGCGGGTGCTCTCGGCCGCCGGCGTGTTCCGCCGGCTCGCGCAGGCGCTCCCGGCCCAGTTCGGCGGGCTCGACTACAACGCGCTCGGCGAGCTCGGCCGGCCGGCCCCCGGCGCGGGCGAGGCCCTGCTCGGGCGCGGGCGCCCGCTGCCGATCGTCGACGGGGTGCGGTCCGGCTACGAGGCCGGCCCGGTCAGCCGCGCGCCGGGGCGCGCGGACGACGAGCAGGTCCGCCCGTCGGTCCACCACGAGTCGCTGGTCGGCTACGGCACGCGGCGAGGTGACCTGTGAGCGACTGGGTCGTCCAGGCGATCGCGACGGCCGTCAAGGCCGGGCTCGTGATCGGGATCGCGATGAACATCGTCCCGCTCCTGATCTACCTCGAGCGGAAGATCTCGGCCTACATGCAGGGCCGGATCGGGCCGAACCGGGTCAACCTCGTGCTCGGCGACGTCCGCTACCTGCTGCCCCCGTCCATGCGCGACGCGGTGCCGGCGAGCCTCTCGCGCTTCAAGCTGATCCCCGGCTCGCTCCAGCCGCTCGCGGACGCGGTCAAGCTCGCGTTCAAGGAGGAGATCGTCCCCGCGAGCGCGGACAAGGTCCTCTACTACCTCGGGCCGCTCGTCGCGTTCGTCCCCGTCGCGACGGCGCTCGCGTTCATCCCGTTCGGCACGGGGACGTGGGACCTGTTCGGCACCGGGCACGTGATCGACCTCCGGATCGCGAGCGCGGACGTGGGCGTGCTCGGCCTGTTCGCGATCTCGTCGCTCGGGGTCTACGGGATCGCGGCCGGCGGCTGGGGCTCGGGCTCGAAGTTCCCGCTCATGGGCGCCGTGCGCGCGTCGGCGCAGATGATCAGCTACGAGGTCCCCATGGGGCTCGCCCTGCTCGCCGCGATCGCCACCGTCGGCTCGGTCGACACGCAGGCCTTCGTCTACGAGCAGGCGACGACGTGGGGCGGCATGGGCTGGCTCGTGTTCAAGCAGCCGCTCGCCGCGCTGATCTTCCTCGTGGCCATGTTCGCCGAGAACAACCGCCTGCCGTTCGACCTGCCCGAGGCCGAGCCCGAGCTCGTCGGCGGCTACCACACCGAGTACTCGGGCCTGAAGTTCGCCCTGTTCTTCCTGGGCGAGTACATGGCCATGATCCTCATGTGCTCCCTGTTCGTGACGATCTTCCTGGGCGGCTGGAGCCTCCCCTTCGTGGTCGACCCGAGCGGGACGAGCGGCCTCAACGCGCTGGCCTCGGGCCTGGTGTTCCTGGCCAAGATCATGCTCGTGCTCAACTTCCAGGTCTGGATCCGCTGGACGCTCCCGCGGTTCCGCTACGACCAGCTCATGCACCTGGGCTGGAAGGTCATGGTCCCGCTCGCGCTCGCGAACCTGGTGGTCACGGCGATCGTGCTCCACCTGGCGGCCTGAGGAGGCTCGACATGGGCAACGTGCACGACCACGCCCACGACCATGGTCACGACCACGGCCACGGGGCCGAGGAGGAGGAGGGCGCGCCGGGGACGACCCTCGCCGACCGCACGTACATCCCGGCGGTCATGCGCGGGATCAAGCTGACCCTGGCGCGCTTCCTCCAGCCGAAGGCCACGGTCCAGTACCCCGAGGAGTCGGTCTACGACCGCGGGTCGGACGACCGGGCGATCGGCACGCAGAACCCGCGCCTGCGCGGCGAGCACATCCTGGTCAAGGACGAGCAGGGCCGCGAGAAGTGCGTGGCCTGCCTCCTGTGCATGGCCGCCTGCCCCGCGCTGTGCATCTACATCGAGCCCGAGGCGGCGCCGGCCGACTGGGGGCCGGACCGCGAGCGCCGCCCGAAGGTGTTCGAGCTCGACATGCTCCGGTGCATCTACTGCGGCTACTGCGAGGAGGCGTGCCCGTGCGACGCCATCCGCCTGACGCCCAAGCTCTACCAGCCGACGACCTCGCGCCTGGAGCGGGTCTACGACAAGCAGCGCCTCCTGGAGAACAACCAGGACGCGCAGGTCCCGCAGCGGCCGAGGAAGTGACGCCGTGTCGAGCCTGCTGACCCTGCTGGCCGGGGTGGTCATCCTCCTGGCCGCCCTCGTGACCGTGACCCGCCGCAACCCGATCCACGCGGCGCTCTCCATGCTCGTCGCGCTCGGCGGCGTGGCGCTGCTCATGCTCGGGCTCCGCTCGAGCTTCCTCGCCGCCATGCAGGTGCTCCTCTACGGGGGCGCGATCATGGTCCTGTTCGTGTTCGTGATCATGCTCCTCACGCTCCGCGACGAGGAGATGGGCCCGGAGCCGCCCCAGAGCGCGCGCATGTTCGCGGCGGCCGGCGCGTTCGGCACGCTCGCGGTCCTCTGGTTCGGCCTCGGCGAGCGGGGCGGCCCGCAGGTGCTGCCGCCCCCGGCCGTGGGCGACGGGTTCGGCTCGGCCGCGCACTTCTCGCGCTTCCTCTACACCGACTACGCCGTCGCGGTCGAGCTCGTGGCCGTCCTCGTGATGGCGGCGGCCGCGGGCGTGACCGTCATGGCGCGGCGGCACGGCCAGGCCTCCCTCGAGGGGACGAAGCTCGCCGGGCCGGCGCACGAGCCTGCGCACGGCCACGCGGCGGCGCCCGGGCACGCGCCCGGGGCGGAGGTGCACCCGTGATGGAGCTCACGACGCCGGACGCGATCCAGATGATCGCGGCGGCCCTGTTCGCGATCGGCGTCTACGGCGTGCTCGCGCGCCGGAACCTCCTGATCGTCCTCATGTCGGTCGAGCTCATGCTCAACGGCGCGAACCTGTCGATCGTGGGCTTCTCCCGCGAGCTCGCGGCCGCGCCGGGCGCCAGCGAGGGCGGGCAGGCGCTCGTCCTCATGGCCATGGCCGTCGCCGCGGCGGAGGTCGCCGTCGGCCTCTCGATCCTGATCGCCGTCTTCCGCCACGCGCGGTCGGTCGACGTCGACGCGGCGCGTCTGACGACCCTGCGCGGCTGACGATCCCCCCCGCCAACCCCTCCGGCACGGGCCGGACGAGAGGACCGAGGCGTGTATCCCAAGACCGTCGGCTGGTTGCCAGCCATCGCCTTCATCCCCTTCGCGGGGGCGCTGCTCAACGCGACGCTCGGCCCGCGGCTGGGCAAGGGCTTCGTCCGCTCGGTCGGCGTCCTCGCCCCGCTGCTCTCGTTCGTGCTCGCGCTCGCCTGCTTCGCCGCGGCGCGCGTGGACGACGCGGCGGTCGTCGTGCGCGGCGACCCGCGGGCGATCTCCCAGGTCCGGGAGTACCTCGTGCAGCGCGCCGAGGTGCCCGACGCGCAGATCGTCGACGAGGAGCGCGCGCTCCGCCTGCGCGGGTTCTCGCTCGACGACCCGCGCGTCGTGACCCTCCAGACGCTGGCCAACGTCGAGGTCGCCACCGGGGACAAGTACCCCCGCAGCTACCAGGCCGACCTCGGCCGGTGGCTCGGGTTCGGCGACTTCGAGGTCCGCTTCCGGTTCGTCGTGGACCGGCTCGCGATGATCATGCTGCTCGTGATCACGGGCGTGGGCACGCTGATCCACCTCTACTCCGCCGGCTACATGTCGCACGAGGACAAGGGCGGGTTCGCGCGCTACTTCACGTACCTCAACCTGTTCGTCGGCGCGATGCTGATCCTCGTCATGGGCGGCGACCTCCTGGTCCTGTTCATCGGCTGGGAGGGCGTCGGGCTGTGCAGCTACCTCCTGATCGGCTTCGAGTACAAGAACCGCGACTACGCGGCCTGCGGCTCGAAGGCGTTCATCGTGAACCGGATCGGCGACCTGGGCTTCGTGCTCGGGCTGCTGTGCCTGCTCGTGGCCGCCCGCGACGCGATCCCCGGCGCCACGTTCGGGGCCGACATGGCGACCCTGAGCGAGCTCGCGCGCGTGGGCGCGCTCGACCCGACGCTCGTCGGCGTCGCCTGCCTCCTCCTCTTCTTCGGGGCCACGGGCAAGAGCGCGCAGATCCCGCTCCACCTGTGGCTCCCCGACGCCATGGCGGGCCCGACGCCGGTCTCGGCGCTGATCCACGCCGCGACCATGGTCACGGCCGGCGTCTACATGATCGCGCGCCTGAGCCCGGTGTTCGTGGGCGCGCAGGTGGGCGGGGTCCCCGTGCTCGGGATCGTCGCGGTGGTCGGCGTGCTCACGGCGTTCTTCGCGGGCGCGGCGGCGCTCGGGCAGGACGACATCAAGAAGGTCCTCGCCTACTCGACCGTGAGCCAGCTCGGCTACATGTTCGTGGGCGTCGGCGCCGGGGTCATGTCGGCCGCCGTGTTCCACCTCGTCACGCACGCCTTCTTCAAGGCGCTCCTGTTCCTCGCCGCCGGGTCGGTGATCCACGGCACGGGGACCCAGAGCATGCGGGCCATGGGCGGCCTGTGGCGGTCCATGCCGGTGACCTTCGTGACGATGACGATCGGCGCGCTGTGCCTCGCCGCGCTCCCGTTCACGTCCGGGTTCTTCTCCAAGGACATGATCCTCCTGGGCGTCGAGGCGCGCGCGAAGGCCGAGGGCTCGCTCGGCGGCGCGTGGACGGCGATCTACGCGCTCGGGCTCGTCACGGGCGGCATGACGGCCCTCTACTCCGTCCGGCTCGTCTGCCTGACCTTCCTCGGCGAGTATCGGGGCAAGGCCCACCCGCACGAGTCGCCCTCGACCATGACGATCCCGCTCGTCGTCCTGGCCGGCCTCTCGCTCCTCGGCGGGCTGCTCGGGCTGCCCGAGGTCATGGTCGCCGCGGGCGGGCCGCTCCCGCGCTTCCTCGAGCCGGTCGTGCTCGAGCTGCACGCGGTCCGCGACCTCGGGCTCACCGTCGACGCCTTCCACGCCCTCGAGGTCCAGGGCCTCGTGTGGGGCGGCCTCGTCGCCCTCGCGATGGCCGGGCTCGGCTACTGGCTGTGGGCGCGCCCGGTGACCGAGATCACCTGGGAGACCGCCGAGCCGGGGAGCTGGCAGGCGCGCCTCCGCGGCGTGCTCGCGAACGCCTGGCACTACGACGCGCTCGTCAACAAGCAGGGCGTCCAGCCGGCCGTGAAGCACTTCTCGACCGTGCTCTGGCGCTGGGTCGACGACGAGGCGCTCGACCGCGGGCTCGTCGATGGCACCGGCCGCGTCGGCCGGGAGCTGTCCCTCTTCACGCGGGCCTTCCAGACGGGGCGCCTGTCCCGCTACGCCGGCTACCTCGTCGCCGGCGCGATCGGGCTGCCGATCGTCGCGCTCGCGGGCCTCCCGCTCTACCGCGAGCTGCTCCGGCTCCTCGCCGGGTCGCCGGGCCACTAGGAGGGCCTCGCCGTGGACCACGCTCTGTTCCTCGAGCTCACGATCCTCCTCCCGCTCCTGGGCGCCCTCGGGCTCGCCCTCGTCCCCGAGGAGGACGGCGACGCCGTGCGCGGGCTCACGCTCGGCATGACGACGATCACGTTCCTCGTCAGCCTGCCCCTGTTCTGGCTCTACGACCCGGCGGTCGGCGGCTACCAGCTCGAGCGGGCGCACGCCTGGCTCCCGGGCCTGGGGGCGACCTTCAAGGTCGGGATCGACGGGATCGCGCTGCTCCTCATCCTGCTCACGACGTTCCTCATGCCGCTCGCCGTGCTCGCCTCCTGGCGAGGCATCGACCGGCGGGTCAAGTCGTTCCACGTCGCGCTCCTCGTGCTCGAGGCCGCGATGATCGGGGTGTTCGCGGCGCGCGACCTGCTCGGGTTCTTCCTCTTCTACGAGGTCATGCTCCCGCCCATGTTCCTCCTGATCGGGATCTGGGGCGCCGAGGAGCGCGTCCGGGCCGCGATCAAGTTCTTCATCTTCACGGCCGTGGGCAGCCTGCTCATGCTCGCGGCGATCGGCTGGATCTACGTCGCGGCCGGCCGGACCTTCGACCTCGACCTGATCGAGGCCCGACTGGCCGAGATGCGCCTGGCGGGCGCGCTCGGCCCGCGCGAGCAGTTCTGGCTGTGCGCCGCCTTCCTGTTCGCCTTCGCGATCAAGGTGCCGGTCGTGCCGGTGCACACCTGGCTCCCGCACGCCCACGTGCAGGCGCCGACGGCCGGCTCCGTCGTGCTGGCGGCCGTCATGCTCAAGGTGGGCGGCTACGGCTTCCTCCGCTTCTGCCTCCCGCTGTTCCCCGAGGGCGCGCGCGAGCTCGCGCCGCTCATGGCCTGGCTCGGCGTGATCGGCGTCGTCTACGGGGCGCTCATGGCGCTCGCGCAGACGGACCTCAAGCGCCTGATCGCCTACTCGAGCATCAGCCACCTCGGGCTCGTCGCGACCGGGATCTTCGCGGGGCTCATGGTCGCGCCGGGGCCGGGCCACGAGCGCGCGCTCGGCGGCGCCGTGTTCCAGATGATCGCCCACGGCCTGAGCACGGGGGCGCTCTTCTTACTGGTCGGCTGCATCTACGACCGGCGTCACACGAAGGTGATCGCGCACCTGGGCGGGCTCGCGAAGCCCGCCCCGCGGCTCGCGACCTGCTTCGTCGTGGCGACGCTCGCCTCGATCGCGCTGCCCGGCACGGCCGGGTTCGTGGGCGAGATCCTGATCCTGTTCGGCGTGTTCGAGAGCCACAAGGTCCTCGCCGCGCTCGGCGCGACGGGCATGGTGCTCGGCGCCGCCTACATGCTGTGGGCCGTGCAGCGGTCCTTCTTCGGCCCGGCCGAGGGCGAGAACCGAGACGTCGAGGACATCGACGGGATCGAGCTGGCGGGCGTCCTGCCGCTCCTCGCGTTCGCCTTCGTCCTGGGCCTGTTCCCCGGGCCGTTCCTGGCCCGGATCGAGCCGGCCGTGCGCGCGCTCGCCGCCGCGCACGGGGGGTGAGCCGCACATGGACCCGCTGACGCAGCTCTCGTTCGACCCGCGGCAGTTCACGCACACGCTGCCGATCGCGCTCCCCGCCGTGGCCGGGCTCGCCGTCCTGTGCGGCGACGTGTTCCTCAAGCCGGGACGCGGCAAGTCGGCCCTCGCCGCCGCGACCGCGCTGACCGGCGTCCTCGCGGCCGTCCTGGCGCTCGCGCTCTGGACCGGGGACGCCCACCGGGTCGTCCTCGGCGGGCAGCTCGGCGTGTCCGCGCTCCCCGGCGCGCTGGCGCTCACGATCGTGCTCGCGACCGCGATCACCGCCTTCTCGGCCGTCCACCACGGGCAGCCGTTCGGGGGGGCGCCCGCGCCGGGGACGATCGCCCACGGCGAGCTCTACGGGCTCCTCCTGTTCGCGGCCGCGGGCATGCTCGCGCTCGTCGCGGCGAACGACCTCGTGACCTTCTTCGTGGCGCTCGAGACGCTCTCGATCGCCGTCTACGCGCTGACCGGGATCGAGCGCCGGCGGGCCCGCGCGGCCGAGGGCGCGCTCAAGTACTTCGTGCTCGGCGCGTTCTCCTCGGGGTTCCTCCTCTACGGCATGGCGCTCATCTACGGCGCGACCGGGACGCTCCGCCTCGACGAGATCGCGCGGCTCGACCTGGCCGGCAACGCCCGCATGGCGACGACCGGCGCCGTGCTCCTGTTCTCGGGGCTCCTGTTCAAGCTCGCGGCCGTGCCCTTCCACGCCTGGTCGCCCGACGCCTACGAGGGCGCGCCCAGCCCGGTCACCGGGTTCATGTCGGTCGGCGTGAAGGCGGCCGCGTTCGGCGGCGCGCTCCACGTGGTCGCCGCGCTCGGGCAGGCGGGCGCGCTCGGCGGCGGGGTCGCCTGGACGCTGTGGCTCGTCGCCGCGCTCACTGTGATCGTCGGCAACGCGGGCGCGCTGACCCAGCGCAACCCGCGCCGCCTGCTCGCCTACTCGAGCGTCGCCCACACGGGCTACGCGCTGATCGGGCTCGTCGCGCTCGCGCGCGCCTACGACCCCGAGCACCCGCTCGCCGGGCCCGGCATGGTCGAGACCGGCCGCGACGCGGCGGCGGGGATCATCTACTACGTGCTCGGCTACGGCGTCGCGAACCTCGCCGCGTTCGGCGTGCTCTGCCACCTGGAGCGGGACGGGCGCGACGTCGACGACATCGACGAGCTGGCCGGCCTCGCCCAGCGCCAGCCGGGCATGGCGCTCGCCATGACCCTGGCGATGCTCTCGCTCGCGGGGCTCCCCGGCACGGCGGGCTTCCTGGGCAAGCTGTGGGTATTCCGCGCGGGCGTCGCGGCCGGCGACGTCGGCCTCGTCGTGCTCGCGCTGCTCACGAGCGCGCTGTCGCTCTACTACTACCTGGGCGTCGTCGTGACGATGTACATGCGCCAGCCGGCGGGGGCCTCGGGCGAGGCCGGCGCGCCCGATCGGCTGACGCCCGACCCGGGGCGCTGGGGCACGAAGCTCGCGGTCGTGGTCGCGGCCGTCGCGGTCGTCCTCCTCGGCGTCTACCCGGGCCAGGGCCTGCTCGGCCTCGTGGTCGACGGGGCCCGCGCGCTCCTCTAGGGATTCGTGGGGATCAGGGATTCGTGGGGGGGGGGGGGGGGGCCCCCCCAACCCCCAGGCGCCGCGGGGGGGGGGGGGGGGGGGGGGGGCCCCCCCCCCCCCCCGCGTTTCCGGACGGCGCCAGGCAGGGGGGCGCGGCGGCGGGAGGCCGCGGCGTGGCGCGGGGTCGACCGGGGCGCGCGGTGGCGCCACACTCGACGCGTGAGCCAGCCCGCCGCGCTGCCCGAGGGGGTCGTTCGCGTCCTGCGCCTCGCCGTCGAGCGGGGCGTGCTCGAGCCCGGGCAGGCGGCCTCGCTGGCCCAGGGGCTGGGGCGGCTGGCGGCGCAGTCGGGCGCGGCGGCCGAGGCCTCGGGGCCGTGGCTCGACCGGCTCGGGGTGCCGCCGGGGCTGCGGGATCGGCTGGTCGGGCTGGGCCAGGAGGTCGCGTCGAGCGCGGCCGGGAGGGGCACGCCCCCGTCCAGCGGCGCGTCGGGCCTGGCGGCCGCGCTGCGGGCCGACGGCCGGGCGCGGCCCCCGGCGGAGGGCGCCACGCTCGGGCCGTGGCGCGTCGAGGGCGAGCTGGCGCGGGGCGGGGTCGGGGCCGTGCTCCGGGCGCGCCGCGCCGACGCGCCGGGCGGCGCGCCGGTCGCGCTGAAGGTCCTCCTCGCAGGCGAGGGCGCCACCCCGACCCAGCGCAAGCGGCTGCTCCGCGAGGCCGCCGCGGCGCGCAAGCTCGACGACCCGGGGATCGTGCGCGTCCACGACGTCGGCGAGGTGGACGGGCTCGTGTGGGTCGCCATGGAGCTCATCGAGGGCGAGGGCCTCGACGCGCGGCTCCCCCGCCTCGGCTGGCGGGCGGCCGCACGCCTGCTCGTCGACGTCGCGCGCTCCCTCGGGGCCGCGCACGCGCTGGGGATCGTGCACCGCGACCTCAAGCCCGCCAACGTGCTGGTCCGCCCCGACGGGCGGCCGGTCGTGGCCGACTTCGGGATCGCCCACGACGCGGCGCAGACATCGGAGCTGACCCGCACCGGCACGCTGCTCGGGACGCCCACGCACATGGCGCCCGAGCAGGCGGCGGCGGGCGAGCCGACGCCGGCCACCGACGTGTGGGCGCTCGGCGTCATGCTCTACCAGGCGCTCACCGGCAAGCTCCCCTTCGCGGAGGAGGGCCTCGTGGCCCAGGTGGTCGCGATCCGGACCGCGGCCCCCGCGCGCCCGCGCGCCCTGGCGCCGGAGGTCTCCCCCGAGGTCGAGGCGGTGTGCCTGCGGGCCCTCGAGAAGGAGCCCGGCCGCCGCTTCGCCGACGGGTCCGCGTTCGCCGAGGCCCTCGCGTCCGCGCTCGCGGGGGCCGCCCGGCGCCGCCGCCCGGTCCCGCTCGCCGCGCTCGGGGGCGTCGCGGCGCTCGCGGTCGGCCTGCTCGGCCTGGCCGCGCTGGGTCCGGC
>JANJTH010000213.1 GCA_024711205.1 Planctomycetota bacterium
GCGCGCGGCCTCGCCGGGCGGCCGTCCGCCGCGGCGCCCGCGCCCTGGCCCGCGCGCAGCGGGCTCGCGACGCTCGCCGCGCTCCTCGCGCTCCTCGCCCTGCGCGTGGCCGCGTGACGGCGGGCGCGGGCCCCGCGCCCCTCGCGCTCGAGGTCGAGGGGCTCGCGGCGACCTGGCCCGACGGGACGCGCGGGCTCGAGCGGGTCGACCTGCGCGTGGCCGCCGGGGAGCGGCTCGCGGTGCTGGGCGCCAACGGCGCGGGCAAGTCGACCCTGCTCCTGGCGCTCGCCGGGTTCGTGCCGCTCGCGGCCGGGCGCGCGCGCGTGCTCGACGTCGAGGTCGGGCCACGCACGGCCCGCGCCGTGCGCGAGCGGCTCGGGCTCGTGTTCCAGGACCCCGACGACATGCTGTTCTGCGGGACGGTCGGCGACGACGTGGCCTTCGGCCCGCGGAACCTCGGGCTCGACCCCGCGACGGTCTTCGCGCGCGTGTCCCTCGCGCTCGCGCAGGTCGGGCTGGACCCGGCGCTCGCCGCGCGCGCGCCGCAGCGGCTGTCGGCCGGCGAGAAGCGCCGGGCCGCGCTCGCGGCCGCGCTCGCGCAGGGCTGCCCGGTCCTCGCGCTCGACGAGCCGACCTCGACGCTCGACCCGCGCGGCCGGCGGCGCCTGATCGAGACGCTCGCCGCGCTCGACCGCACGCTCCTCGTCGTGACGCACGACCTCGAGCTGGCGCGCGCGCTCTGCCCGCGGGCGGTCGTGCTCGAGCGCGGGCGGACCGTCCACGAGGGGCCGACCGCGGCGCTCCTCGACGACCCGGCCCGGCTCGCGGCGCTCGGGCTGTGACCCGGGCGCGCGGCCGTGCGCCGGGGCCCGGGCCAGGTCCGCGCCGCGTGACGGCTCAGGGCGCCCGGCGCAGGACGGCCTGCGCGGCCTCGTCGCAGGCCTTCTGCGCGCCCTCGCCGCCCGCGTTCGTGACGACGAGCGCGGCGAACCCGCGGGCGGGCGCGGCCCACACGACCGCGTACCACATGGTGTTGCTCCCGGCGTGCGTGAGGGCGGGCCCGCGCGCCCAGTCGCGCTCGGGGCAGCCCCAGCCGAGCGCGTAGCGCTCGGGGCCCTCGGGGCGGTGGAGCTCGGCCCAGGTCGCGGGCGCGAGGTAGGGGCGCGCGCCCTGCGCGGGCGGCTCGCCCCGCGCGCCGCGCAGGTGGGCCGCGACGAAGCGGCCCCAGTCGGCGAGGTCCATGTGGACCGTGCCCGCGGGCCCGATCGCCGCCGGGTTGTCGCTCCCGGGGCCCGGCTCGACGGGGACCCACGCGCCGGCCTCGCGCCGGTGCCCGCGCGGGGCGTCGGGCGCGCCCTTCGCCTCGGGGTCACCGGGCGCGCCGGTCCCGGCCGAGCGGATCCCCAGGGGGCCCCACACCTCCTCGCCCATGAGGTCGTCCCAGGTCCGGCCCATGACCCGCTCGCACATGGCGCCCGCGATCAGGTAGCCGGCGTTGCTGTAGACGAAGGCCGTCCCCGGCGTGGGCGACGGCGGCGCGCCGGTCAGCACGCGAACGGCGCGCAGGCGCTGCTCGGGGCGCGGGCCGTCGTCCTGCCACAGGCGGGCCCACAGGCCATCGCGGTCCATGTCGGGCGGCGCGCCCGCCCGGTGCGCGAGGAGCTGCCGCAGGGTGACCCCGCGCCAGCCCGGGTCCATGCGGTCGCGCCCCTCGGGGAACACCTCGGCGAGGGTCGAGGTCCAGCGCAGCTTCCCGCGCTCGACGAGCCGCGCGCAGAGGGTCGCCGTCATGGCCTTCGTGCAGGAGCCCAGGTGCCACGGGTCCTCGGGTGTGACGGCCGGCGGCGCGTCCCCCGGGCGGGCCGCGTCGACGGCGCGACGGGTCCCGGTCACGGCGACGCGCACGTCGGTCTCGGGCGCGTCGACGCGGACGAGCGCCGCGCCGAGCGCGGGGAGCCCGTGCTTGGCGCGGATCGCCTCGAGGTCGGCGGCGAGGTCATCGGCCCGGGCGAGGGCGGGGGCGATGGCGAAGAGGAGGGCGGCGAGCGGGCGGGGGCGGGGCACGGGGACCTCCCGGGGGGGACGGAGAGCTTCGCAGAGGTGGGAGAGAGGAGGGGGAGAGGGGAGGGAAGAGGGAGGGCAAGGGCAAGGGCAAGGGCAAGGGAAGAAGGGCGAAGTCGTCGCGAGACCGCGGGAACGGGAACGGGAACGGGAACGGGAAGAAGGAACGGGTTACGCGGAGTTCTCGAGGCAGAAGAGGGAAGAGGGAAGAGGGAAGAGGGAAGAGGGAAGAGGGAAGAGGGAAGAGGGAAGAGGGAAGAGGGAAGAGGGCAAGGGCAAGGGCAAGGGAGGTGGGGTGAGGTGGGAGAGGGATGTACTTCACGCCAGCGGCGTGCCATGCCGAAGAGGGATCGGAGGCGCCGGTGGCCGGGCTGCGCTACGTGCTCGTGATCGCGCTCGTGGGCGCGCTCGCCGTCCTCACGGTCGCCGAGCACGTCGAGCAGACGCGCCTCGGCTACGCGGCGCGCGAGCTCGAGGAGCGGCGGGCCCGCCTCGTCGAGGACGAGAAGGCCGCCCGGCTCGCCTACGAGCGGGCGGTCGTGCCGGAGCGGCTCGTCGAGCGGGCCGTGGCCCTGGGCGTCGCGCGGGCCGAGGACCTGCGCGCGCTCACGGGCGCCGGCGCGCCCGAGGCCCCTGGCCCCGCGAGCGGGCGCGCGCCCGCGGCGCGCCCGGCCGGGTCGCCGGCGGTGCGCCCGACCGGGGCGCCGACGCGGGGCGGTCGGTGAGCGTCTTCGGGCCGCCGGAGAGGCGACGGCCGAGCGACGCCCTGCGGCGGCTCGCCCAGGGCGCGTCGGACACCTGGACGGGCGCCTGGTCGCGCGCGGAGGTCGCGTCGGAGCGCGTGACCCGGCGCGTCGACGACCTCGCGTCCTCGGCGGGCTCGGCCTGCTCGCAGGCGTGGTCCCGGGCCTGGTCGCGCGTCGCGCCGCCGCCGCCGCCGCCCGCGTCGGTCCGCGGGCGCGCGCTCGCGCTCGCCCGTGAGGTCACGGCGCTCGAGGCGCCCGGTCGGCCGGGGCGGGCGGCCCGCCTCAAGGCCCGCGTGCTCCTGTGCGGGCTGCTCCTCGGCTACGGCCTGCTCGCGCACCGGCTCTACGGGCTGCAGGTCGTCGAGCACGCGCGCTGGAGCGAGGCCGCCATGCGGCAGCACGTGCGCGTGCGGCCCGTCCCCGCCGAGCGCGGGCGGCTCCTCGTCCTCGACCGCGGCGACCCCTCCTGGGCCTCCTCCGCGGGCCCCGGCGAGCTCGCCGCCGACGCCCCGGGCGCCGAGACCGCGCCGATCACGGCGGACGCGGGGGCCGCGCCCCCACGCGGCGAGGACCCGCCCGGCCGGCTCGTGCCGGCGGCCGTCTCGCTCGGGCGCGGGAGCCTGCTCGTCGAGGGGCGCCCCGACCGCGGGCCCGAGGAGGTGGCGCGGTTCGTCGACGCCCTCGCCGCCGCGCTCGACCCGTCGCCTGCGGGGCCGCGCGCGGGCCGTGACGACGAGCCGCTGTCGGACGCCGAGCGGGCCTTCGTCGTGGACCGGCTGACGCGCGGCCGCTCGTTCTACTTCCGCCGCCGGCGCCTCTCGGCGGGCGCGCTCGACCGGGTGCGGCGCGCGCGCCTGCGCCACGTCGTGCTCGAGACGGACGCCGTGCGCGTCCACCCGTTCGGCCCGCTCGCCGCGCAGGTGCTCGGCCTCGTCGACGCGCACGGCAAGGGCGCGAGCGGGCTCGAGGCGCTCCTCGACGGGTCGCTCGCCGGGACGCCGGGCGTGCGCGAGGTGCGGGTCGACAACCTGCGGCGCGAGCGCGTGACGTCGGGGCTGCGCTTCGAGCCGGCGCGCCCGGGGCACGACGTCGAGCTCGCGCTCGACCGCACGATCCAGGCGATCGCCGACCGCGAGCTCGCGGCGGTGGCCGCCGCCACCTCGCCGCTCGGCGCGGCCGCCGTCGTCGTCGACCCGCGCACGGGCGACGTGCTCGCGCTCGCCTCCTGGCCGCCCTACGACCCGGACCGGCTCGAGGGCGACTTCCAGGCGGCGCTGCGCTGCCGCGCGATCACGGACACCTACGAGCCGGGCTCGACGATCAAGCCCCTGTTCGTGGGCACGGCCTGGGCGCTCGGGCTCGGCGACCCGGCGCGGCCGATCGACTGCCCGCTCGTCCTCCAGGTCCCGGGGCGGCGCAAGCCGATCGTCGACAGCCACCACGTCGGCAGCGTCGACGAGGCGCAGGTCCTCGTCGAGTCGAGCAACACGGGCGCCTACCGGATCACGGCGCGGCTCTCGCCCGAGCAGGTGCGCCGGCTCGGCGACGGCTTCGGGCTGGGTCGGCGCACGGGGATCGACCTGCCCGGCGAGGCGCCGGGCTCGGCCGGCGCGCTCGCGCGCACCGACGTCACGACGGTCGCGTCGTTCGCGCAGGGCTACGCCGTGAGCGTGACGCCGCTCCAGATGGCCATGGCCTACGCGGCGCTCGCGAACGGCGGCACGCTGCTCCGGCCCCGCCTCGTGCGCGCCCTGCGCGACCGCGAGGGCGCCGTCGTCCGGGCCTGGCCGAGCCAGGCCGTCGCGCGCCCGCTCGCGGGCGACGTCGTGCTCGGCCCGCTGCGGCAGGCGCTCGAGCGCGTCGTCGGCGACGCGAAGGGCACGGCGAAGCGCGCCCGCTCGCCCCGCTACCGGATCGCGGGCAAGACCGGCACGACCAAGCTGCTCGTCGACGGCCGGTACCACGACCGCGAGGTCGTCGCGAGCTTCGCCGGGTTCGCGCCCGCCGAGGACCCGCGGCTCGCCTTCTGCGTGGTCGTGTGGGGCCCGAGCACCGCGAACGGCCGCCAGTGGGGCGGCACGGTCGCCGCGCCCGCGGCCGGCCGGATCGCCGACCAGGCCCTGCGCGTCCTCGGCGCGCCCCCCAGCCCTGGGCTCGAGGCCGGGGCGACCGGGGGGAGTCGAACGGCGCGCTAGGGTCACTTCATGTCGCCTTGAGCCGTGTGAGTTCAGTCCATACCTTCCTGACTCGGGAGGGGGCCGCGTGGAGGCGGGAGCAGGAGGCTGTCGGGGGCGCGGCGGGCTCGAGGTGATCTCGTTCGGAAGGGGGCGCGACGAGGCGCTCGCCCGGGCTGCTGCGGTCGCGCGCGATCCGGGGCTGGGCCTCGACCCGACCGCGCGCCTCGACGCGCTGGCGAAGGCGCTCGACACGCTCGTCGGCGGAGGCACCCAGCTCCTCGCGTTCACCTACGACGAGAGGGCCTTCACGCCGCCGCTGCCCGGAGACGCGCTGCCGCGCCTCGAGCTCGAGGCCGAGCTCGTCTACGGGAGCGACCGCGAGGTCGCAGCCACCATGGTCGCGGAGTACGGCACCCATTGGGCCGCGAGGGACCCCGTGCCGCCCATAGCGCTCGCCCGCCCGCGCTCGCCGCTGCGGTTCGTCCACGACTGGAGGGGAGGGGTGGAGTATCAGGTCGACTTCCTGCCGAGGGTCCGGGTGCACGACGAGATCGTCACCGCGCTCCCGCTCGCGGCGCGCCGCGGGATGGCCTTCATGCTGACGCGAGACGCGGGCGCTCCCCCCTTCGTGGTCGCCGACGCGCGGAGCCTGGGCGCGCTCTACGGCGACGTGATCGAGGGCCTGCGGGACATGCGGCTCGGTCAGGCGCTGGCGCGGATCGCCCACGAGGACGCCGGGGGCGAGGTCGGCGTCCTCCTGGTGACGCCCGCGGGCGAGCTGATCGGCGCGAGCCCGACCGCCCTCCGGATCCTCCGAGGCACGGAGCCCGACGCGGCCCGTCAGGCGCTTCTCCTTCGCCGCCTCGGTGCGACAGCGGCGCGCCGCCGTCACCACGGCGCGGACACGCCCGCTCTGCGGGCCCATCTGGCCGGCCCGGACGGGTCGTTCGTGGAGGTCTCGACGTCATTCTTCCGGTACGATGTCTCGCCGGCCCTTGCGTTCGAGGTCCGGGCGCTGCCCCCCGGGTCGTCGGATCGCTTCGAGGCAGCGGCGGCGCCGCTCACGGCGCGCCAGCGCGACGTCGCGCGGCTCGTGGTCCAGGGCCACAAGGATCGCGAGATCGCGCGGCTGCTCGGACTCTCGATCTGGACGGTCCGGCACCACCTGAGCTTGGCCTACGCGCGCCTGGGTGTGTTCGACCGCGCGGCCCTCCGGCTCCGGCTGCTCGGATTCACCTGAGCCTCAGCGAGGGGGCCAGCCTGCTTGCTGGAGCCGGGCCGCGCGTCGCCCGCTGGGCGGGGGAGTCGCGGGCGCGGGGAGCCCGGGCCGTCCCTCTCCCTGAGCGCGGGCGAGGCGGCGCTCAGCCTGGCTCCGCGAGGGCAGGAGCCCCGGAGGCTCCGGGACGCCGAGGCGCGTCGCGATCGCGCGCGCGGCCTCGGAGGCGGGCTGGGCCTCGGTCGGCGAGGTCGCCACGACCGCGACGAGGCGCGCCAGGGCCACCTCGTCGCCCGCGCGGGCGAGCGCCCCGTAGAGCGCCTGCCGGACCTGGGCGTCGTCCTCGGTCGCGAATCTCGCGACGAGTGCGTCGGAGGCGCCCGGCGTCGCGGCGAGCGCGAGCGCGGCGCGGGCCCGGACGCCGGGGACCGGGTCGACCACCAGGGACCCGAGCGCCCGCGACGCGTCGCCCGGGTCGCCGCCGGAGACCGCCGTCGCGAGGGCGGTCGCGGCCCGCGCCCGGAGCCCTGGGTCCGTCGATCCGGCCATCGCGACCGCGTTCGGCGTCGACTGCGCGGGCCGCACGGCCCAGGCCGGCATGGGATCGGCTCGAACGGACGTCGCGCGACCCGGGTCGGCGCGGGGACCGGTCTGGGCCCGCAGACTCCCGACCGTGACCACCCGCGCGGGCTGGGTCGCTGGCGCCTGCGCCGCCGGAGGCGCCCGGTCCACCGGGGCGGCCAGGGGCTTCGCCACGGCCCTCGGGGACGCTGGCACCGGCGGCCCGGCCACCCGGGGGGCCTCCGTCGGGTGACTCGGGACGTCGTCGGAGACGAGTTGCCACACGGCCAACGCGAGGGCGCCCGCCACGGCCAGCGACGGCGCGAGCGCCTGGATGGCGGTCAGGCGGGTCGAGCGCGCGGTCACGGACCGACCGACACGTTGGCGGCGCCGACGCCGAGGCTCGTCGTCCCCGTGACGTTGTTGCCGAACCCGGCCGAGCCGGCCGCGTTTCCGATCGACACGCTGCCTGCGCCGTCCCCGACCGTGGTGTTGGTCGAGTTGGCCCCGATCATGACGGTGGACGCGCCGGCCGAGCGGTTGCCCAGATTCACCTGGACGTTGCCGCCATTCGCCTGCCCGATCGTGAGGACGACGTTCTTGCCGTTCGTGTTCGTGCCCGCGATGTTCACGTTCGGGCTCTCGAACCCGAAGGAGGCCACCTGCGCGTCGGAACCGACGGACAGGTTCTGCGTGTTGTTGCCGATGACCACCGACTGCGAGCCGTTGCCGACCGACACGTTCTGCCCGTTGAGGCTCGCGGTCTGACCGCCCACGCTCAGGTTGCCCAGGTCGCTGCTCCCGACGAACATGCCGAACTGCTGCGTCGCGCCGTTCGGCTGCCCCCCGATCCCGAGGTAGGCGGTGAACCCGTAGCCCAGGTCGACGTAGGCGGCCTCCTCGCCGACCGTGACGCCGCCCGCGTTCGTCGCGATCCCGGTCTCCCCGTCCGAGCGGACCATGTTCAGCGCCGTCCCGCTCACGCACCCGATCGCCGTGGTGTTGATCCCGTCGCGGCCGGTCCCCACGGGGTCGGCGAGGTCGGCGTCGAGCGTGGTCGAGTTGCCGCCCACGATCACCGCGGTCGGCGCGACCATGGTGTGGTCGTGGCCGCCCACGATCACGGACGCCTGCGGGACGTTGTGGCTGCGGTGCCCGTCGACGGCCTGGTTGTTGTAGCCGCCGACGATCACGGCGCTCGTGCTCGCCGAATTGCTGTAGCCGCCGAGGACCGCGCTGTCCGTCCCCACGGCGTTCTGGTAGCCCAGGACCAGGCTCGCCTGGCCCGTGTAGCCGTGCTCCTCCCCGATCACGAGGTTGTGCGACCCCGTGCGTGTGGGGGTGGTCGTCCCCTCGTTGTAGCCGAGGATCAGGTTGCCCTTCCCGTTCGAGGAGTGGGTCGAGCCGTCGCCGTTCACGATCTGGACGTCCATGCCCGTGAACACGAGCCGATCCGACCCGACGCGGGCCACGCCCGCGAGGAGGACCTCGAGGGCCGCGAGCCGCGCGTCGTTGTCGTTCACGGCCGTCTGGAGATCCGTGAAGTTCTGGTTCACCGCGGACGAGCTGATCGTCGTGCCGGGGGTGAACACCTCGAGCGTCGGGACCGAGCCGGCGCGCGTCTCGGCGACGGCGCACACGGCCGCGCACGCGATCGCGAGCGCGGACGCCCTGCGGACGAAGGACCCGTCCAGGTTGATCGTGATCGTCATGCTCCCTGCCTCCTCGAGTTCTTGCCTGCGCGCCCCCGGTCCCTCCGAGGCCGCGCTCCGCTTCAGTTGCCCCACGAGGCCCCGTCCCAGGTCGACGAGTCCCAGGTGCCGGTCGGGTGGGTCGGTGAGACCGTGATCTGGAAGGGCTGCGTCGCGTCCGGTCCGATCCCGTTGTCGAGCGCCCGGACCGTGATCGTCCCGGTCGTCCCGAGGTCGCCGACCTGCGGGGTGCCGGACAGCGTGTTGCCCGCGAGCGTGAGCCAGGCCGGGAGGCCGGTGACCTGCAGCGCAGGCGTCGGGTAGCCGGTCACGACGATCGTGTAGGCGTAGGGTGTCCCAACGGTCGCGCTCAGGGACGGCACACTCGAGATCCCAGGGGGACCGGCCACGACGAGCGCCCAGGTCTGCGAATCAATCGGCGCGACGCCGTTGTCGGCCGTGACGGTGACCGTCGTCACGCTGCCCACGTCCCCGGGGCCGGGCGTGCCCGAGAGCGCGCTCCCCGAGAGGCTCAGCCACGCGGGCGCGCCCGTGAGCGACAGCGTCGGCGCAGGGTTGCCCGTCGTCGTGAACGTGTGGGCGTAGGGAACGCCGACGGTCGCGGTGGTCACCGGCGCGAGGCTCGTGATCGCCGGCGGGCCCTGGACGTCGATCGTGTACTGCTGGACCGCGTCGGGGTTGATCCCGTTGCTGGCCGTCAGGGTGATCGTCCCCGTCGTCCCCTGGTCGCCCGGCCCCGGCGTCCCGATCACGGTGTTCCCCACCTGGCTCAGCCACGCGGGCAGCCCGGTGGCGGTCGTCACCGGGGCCGGCGAGCCGATCGCCGTGAAGGCGTAGGTGTAGACCTGCCCC
>JANJTH010000259.1 GCA_024711205.1 Planctomycetota bacterium
CCAACGCCCGCGCGATCTCGTCGTGCTCCACCCGCCGACCTCGACGCTCGCCCCGCCACACCACCGGGCCGCCCGCGCGACCCGCCCCTGGACGCTACCCGATCCGCCCGGCCCGCGCCCCCCGCCTCCGGGGCGGCCCCGTGACCCCGGCGGCTAAGATCCGCCGGCCCGCCCCCTGCCAGCCGGGCCGAGGTCGCATGAGCCGTCCGTTCCCCGCCGTCGCCGTCGCCGTCGCGAGCGTCGCGGCCCCCGCGCGCGTCGAGGCGCAGGCCCTGTCCATGCCCGTCGCCGAGCGCACGCTCGACAACGGGCTGCGCGTCCTCGTGCTCGAGGACCGCACGATCCCCAACGTCGCCCTCTACGTGGGCTGGCGCGTCGGCTCCCGCAACGAGGCCCCCGGCACGACCGGCCTCGCCCACTTCTTCGAGCACATGATGTTCACCGGCGGGGCCCGCTTCGGCGGACGGTTCGACCCCGTCATGGAGGCGGGCGGCGGCGCGAACAACGCCTACACGACGAACGACGTGACCGTCTACCAGGACTGGCTCCCGGCCTCGCTCCTCCCGGTCGTCCTCGACATGGAGGCCGACCGCATGGCGGGCATGGTGTTCCGCCCCGAGACCGTCGAGAGCGAGCGCGGCGTCGTCGCGTCCGAGCGCCGGCTCTCCATGGACGACCCGACCGAGGTCCTGCGCGAGCAGCTCTGGGCGACCGCCTACGTCGCGCACCCCTACCAGTGGCCGGTCCTCGGCTGGATGTCCGACATCGAGCGCTGGGAGCAGGCGGACCTCGAGGCGTTCTTCCGCGCCCACTACGCGCCGCGCAACGCGGTCGTCGTGATCGTGGGCGCCGTCGACCCGGCCGAGACGCTCGCGCTCGTCGCGGCGAAGCTCGGCCACCTCCCGCCCGGGCCCGAGCCCGCGCCCGTCCGCACGCGCGAGCCCGAGCAGCGCGGCGAGCGGCGCGTCGTCGTCGAGGCGCCCGGGGCCGGGCTGCCGCAGGTCATGTGCGCCTGGCACATCCCCGAGACGGCCCACCCCGACTTCCCGGCCTGGGAGGTGATCGAGCGCCTGCTCCTCCAGGGCGAGTCGAGCCGGCTCCACCGGCGGCTCGTCGAGGAGGAGCGCGTGTGCCTCGCCGTCGACGGCGGTTTTGCGGGCTACCAGGTCGACCCGAGCCTGTTCACGATCGAGCTGACCCTGCGCGAGGGTGTGGCCGCGGCGCGCGCCGAGGCGCTCCTCGAGGACGAGCTGACCCGGCTCGCGGCCGAGGGGCCGACGCCGCGCGAGCTCGAGCGGGTCAAGAACCAGCTCGAGACGTCGCTCCTCCAGGAGCTCAAGACGATCGGCGGGAAGGCCGGCCTGCTCCTCGACGCCGAGCTGTTCTTCGGCGGGTGGCGCCGGCTCCCGGCGCGCCTCGAGGCCGTCGCCGCCGTCGACGCCGACGCCGTGCGACGCGTGGCCGGTCAGGCGCTCGTCCGGCGGAACCGGACCGTCGCCCTGCTCGAGACCGACGGCGCGCCGAGCCCCGCCGGCGCGGACGCGGCCGGCGAGGCCGCCCCGGACGACGCGGCCGCCCGGGACGGTGACGGCGACGGCGGCGACGGCGAGCCGGACGACGCCGGCGCCGGCGCGGACGAGGCCACGCGGGCGCTCCTGGCCGGGCTCCCGCGGGTCGAGGGCGCCGTGTCGCTCCCGGCGCCGGTCGAGCGGCGGCTGGCGAACGGGCTGACGCTCCTGCTCGTGCGCGACCCCGAGGTCCCTTTGCTCACGCTCGTCGCGCGCGCGCAGGGCGGCGCGCTCGAGGACGCGCCCGGCAAGGAGGGCACGGCGGCGCTCCTCGCGGCGCTCCTCGGCAAGGGCGCAGGGGCGCGCGACGCGCAGGCGTTCGCCGAGGCGATCGACTTCGTGGGCGGCGGGTTCGCGGCGCTCGCGGGGTCACGCTGGCTCGAGACGCACGTCGAGGTCCGCGCGCGCGACGCCGCGCTGGGCGTCGAGCTGCTCGCCGACGCGCTGCGCCGTCCGCGGCTCGACGCGGACGAGCTCGAGAAGGCCCGCGGGCTCCTGATCGACGCGATCACGGCCGCGCGCGACGACCCGTCGCAGGTCCTCGGCCGCTACTGGCAGCGCTGGGCGCTCCCCGGCCACCCGCTGGGCCGCCCGGCCGGCGGCCACGAGCCCGGGCTCGCCGCGGTCACGCGCGAGGACGTGGTCGCGCTCGCCGCCCGCGCCCTCGTGCCGTCGCGGGTGACGCTCGCGGTCGCGGGCGACTTCGACCCCGCGGCGCTCGAGGCGCTCCTCGCGCAGGCACTCGGCGACTGGGCGACGCCCGCCGACGCGCCGGCCCCGCCCGCGCCCGCGGAGCCGGCGCCGACGGCCGGCCGACGCCTGCTCCTCGTCGACAAGCCCGACGCGCTCCAGACCCACTTCTCGTTCGGCGGGCTCGCCTTCGACTGGCGTGACCCCGACTTCGAGGCGCGCCACCTCGCGAACACCGTGCTCGGCGGGCGCTTCACGAGCCGGCTCAACCAGGCGCTCCGCGTCGAGGCGGGGCTCACCTACGGCGCGCGCTCGGGGTTCGACGACGTGCGGCGCGGCGTGTTCGCGCTCTCGACCTTCACGGCGACGGCGACGAGCGAGGATGCGATCGAGCTCGCGCTCGCCGTCTACCGGCGGTTCCGAGCCGAGGGGATCACGCAGGCGGAGCTCGACTCGGCGCGCAACTACGTCAAGGGCCAGTACGCGCCCGACGCGCTCGAGACGGCCGAGCAGCGCGCGGGGCTCCTGCTGGCGCTGCGCCAGGACGGGCTCGACCGCGCGCGCGTCGACGGATTCTTCGCCCGGCTCGACGCGCTCGACCTCGCCGAGGTCAACCGCGTGATCCTGCGCCTGCCGCCGCCCGAGCGGCTCGACGGGGTCGTGATCGGGCAGGCGAGCGCGCTGCGCCCGGTGCTGGCCGGGCTCGGCGAGGTCACGGAGGTCTCGATCAAGGCGCCCGGGTTCGGGCCGGGCGAGTGACGGCCGGCGCCCTGCCCGAGGCCCTGCGCGCGGTCCGGCCGCGCGAGGCGGCCGCGCGGCTCGCGGGCGCGGTCCGCCGGACGCCGCTCGTCCGGTTCGCGACGGGCGCGGGCGGGCCGACGGGGGTCGAGCTCCGGCTCAAGCTCGAGTGCCTGCAGGAGACGGGCGCGTTCAAGGCGCGCGGGGCGTGGAACCAGGTCTGCCAGCTCACGGCGGCCGAGCGCGCGCGCGGCGTCGTCACGGCGAGCTCGGGCAACCACGCGGGCGCGCTGGCCTGGGCCGCCGCGCGCGCTGGCGTGCCGTGCGTCGTGTGCATGCCCGCGGACGCGTATCCGAACAAGGTCGAGGCGTGCCGGCGGCACGGCGCGGAGGTGCTGCTCCTGCCCACGCGGGCCGAGGCCGAGGCCGCCTGCGCCGCGCGCGCCGCCGCGGGCGCCGTCGTGGTGCCGCCCTACGACCACGCGCGCACGATCGAGGGCGCGAGCACCGTCGGCCTCGAGCTGCTCGAGGACGCCGGCGCAGGCTGGCCGGTCGACGTCGTCGTCGTGCCCGTGGGGGGCGGCGGCCTGCTCGCGGGCGTCGCGCTCGCGCTCCACGAGGCCTTCGCCGACGCCCCGCCCGACGGCCCCGGGCGGCGCCCGCGGCTCGTGGGCGTCGAGCCGGCGGGCGCGCCGAAAATGACCCGGGCCCTCGCCGCGGGCGCGCCCGTCACGCTCGAGCGGATCGAGACGACCGTGCAGGGGCTCTGCCCGCCGCGCGTGGGCCACCTCACGCTCGCCGCCGCGCGGACCCTCGTCGACCGCGTCGTGACGCTCGACGACGCGGCGATCCTGCGCGCGCAGGCCCGGCTCGTGCGCGAGGGCGGCTGGACCGTCGAGCCGGCGGGCGCCGCGGCCGCCGCGCTCGTGCTCGAGGGCGGGCTCGCGGCCGCCCTCCCCGGCCTCCGGCCGCCGGGGCGTCCGCTCCACGTGGTCGCGGTCGTGTCGGGCGGCAACCCCGATCCGGCCCAGCTCGCGCAACTCCTCGCCGGCTGACGACGTGCGCACGCAGCGTCCGGGTACGGCTTGCCGAAACCGCACCAATCCCCTACCTTATCGCCCTCGAAGGGAGGATTCGCATGCAAGGGCTCCTGTCCAGTTCGCCCACCGACGCCGTCTCCGGGGGGGCGCCCGCGGTCGCAGACATCGGGATCTCCGAGCGGCTCGACTTCCTGCGCAAGACCTACGGGCTGTTCACCCTCGGGGTCGGGACCTCGGCCGTGGGCGCGCTCGCCGGGCTGACCGTCCTCTCGAACGTGTTCATGGGCATGCACCCGCTGGTGCTGTTCATCGCCTACCTCGGGGCCTACTTCGCCGTCTACGCGGTGCGGAAGGTCCCCGTCGTGAACGTGATCGCCATGCTGGCCTTCACGTTCATCAGCGGGCTGTTCCTCGCCCCGCTCCTCGCCCACACGCTGATCACGAAGGGGGTCGCGGTCGGGCTCGCGAACATCATGACGGCCTTCCTGGGCACGACGCTCGGGTTCGGCGGGCTCACGGCCTACGTCATGATCAGCCGCAAGGACTTCAGCTTCCTGGGCGGGTTCCTCGCGATCGGCCTGTTCGGCCTGATCGGCGTCGTCCTGGCGAGCTTCCTCCTGCCCATGGTCGGCATGAGCATGGGCAGCTTCAACCCGGCGACGTCGATCGCGTTCAACCTGTTCGGGCTGCTCCTGTTCAGCGGCTTCGTCCTCTACGACACCTCGAACATCCTGCACCATTACGCGCAGGACGAGTACGTCATGGCGGCGCTGGCGCTGTTCCTCGACTTCATCTTGATCTTCAAGTACCTCCTCCGGCTCCTCAACTCGCGCGACTGAGCCGGTGCGGCGCGTGCTCCCTTCGAGCGCGGCGTCCGGCGGAGGCGGCCCCTCGCGGGCCGCCTCCGTCGTTTCCGTGCCGGGCGCCCGCCGCCGGCGCGCGGGCTGGCTCGTCGCGCTCGCGTTCGCGACGGGGTGCGCCGCGGGCCCCGACGCGGCCCAGGAGGAGCGCCCGCTCCGCGTGGCCGCGTTCGTAGGGCCCACGGTCGGGGCCGGGCTCGAGCCAGGCGAGGCCGGCGACCCGGGGCTCGAGACGGCCGAGGACGCGCTGCTCGAGGTCGTCACGACGCTCTCGGGCGAGCGCGACCTCGTGGCCGTGCTCGTCGCGGGGCCGCTCGTGGCGCCGGGCCTCGGCGTCGCCGACCCGGGCGCCGAGCCTGCGACCCCGGCCGGCGGCGACGACGACACGGGACCCGCGCGGGACGAGGCGATCGCGGGGTTGCTCGGCGGCCTCGGCTCGATCGCGGCGCCCGTGTGCGTCGCCCTCGCCCCCGGCGACCCGGCGGGGCCGCTGCTCGAGGCCCTCCGCGACGGCCTGCCGGGGCACCCGGGCCGCGCCGCGCATGCGCACCGGCCGAAGCAGGCCTGGCTCGACGCGGTCGCGCTCGGCCCCGCGGGCGAGGTTCCGGAGCCTGCGCGGTCGGATGAGCCCGGGGCGCAGGCCGACGCGGCGCCGCGGGCGCGCGTCGTCGTCACGGCGCTCCCCGCGCTCGGCGCGCGGGAGGCGCCCCCCGGGACGCTCCTGCTCGTCCTCCCGGGCGACGCCCCGGCGCTCGCGGTCGAGGCCGGCGTGGCGGTCCTTCGCCTGCCGCCGCTCACCCGCCCGCCACACCTCTACGCGCTCGCGACGGTCAGCCGCGGCGAGGTGCGCGTCGCGCTCCGCGCGCTCGACCCGGCCGCGACGCCGCCCACGCTGCCGCCCGCCCGGCTCGGGACGAGCGCCGCCAGCCCTGGCCCCTGACGACCTGCTGGGCCTTCAGACGTCGGCGCGGACCCAGGCGACCGTACGGCGCAGGCCCTCCTCGAGGGGGACCTGCGGGGCGAAGCCCAGGCGCGCGCGGGCGCGGGTCAGGTCGGCCTCGGTCAGCGGCATGTCGCCCGCAGCGGGCGGGCGGCGGTCGAGCGCGAGCGGTCGGCCCGTCGCCCGCTCGATCGCGGCGATCAGGTCGCGCATCGAGTAGACGGCGCCGCCGCCTATGTTCACGACGTCGTACCCAGCACCGGGCGCGGCCAGGTCGACCGCGCGGACGACGCCGGCCACGATGTCGTCGACGTAGGTGAAGTCGCGGCGCACCGAGCCGTCGCCGAACAGAGGTACCGTCGTCCCCGCGAGGGCCGCGCGCACGAAGCGGTCGATCGACATGTCCGGCCGTCCCCGCGGGCCGTAGACGGTGAAGAAGCGGAGCGCGACGCAGCCGAGGCCGAACGACTCGGACCACGACGCGCACAGGAGCTCGCCCATGCGCTTGCTCGCGGCGTAGGGCGAGAGCGGGCGGCTCGCCGGCGCGTCCTCGGCGAAGGGCGGGCGCGAGTCGCCGCCGTAGACGCTCGAGGACGAGGCGAACACGAGCCCCCAGACGCCGCGCCGGCGCATGGCCTCGAGCAGGACCTGCGTGCCGCGCACGTTCAGGTCGAGCGTGCGCGCCGGGTCCTCGAGCGAAGCCCGGACCCCGGGCCGGGCGGCCAGGTGCACGACGCGGTCGACGCCGTCGAGCGCGCGCTCGACGGCGTCGGCGTCGCGCACGTCGCCCTCGACGAGCCGGACGCGCGGGCAAGCCCGCGCGACGGCCTCCGCGTTGCGGCGCTTGCGCGCGGGGTCGTAGTAGGGATCGAAGGCGTCGAGGGCGACCACCTCGTCGCCGCGCCGGTCGAGCGCCTCGACGAGGTGCGAGCCAATGAAGCCGGCGCCGCCCGTGACCAGGATCCGCAAGATCGCCTCCGCGGGGCACGAGTCTACCCGCGCGAGGGGGGGCGAGCCCCCTGGCGCGACACCACGACGAGGGGAGTTCCGCCGCCCTGTGGAGCGAGGCGTGACCGGCGAGCGGGTCTTCTGCCCCGGCTGGGGGATGCGCGGCCAGGCCTTCCGAGGAGCTCAGCAGGCAGCGCGGCAACTCAGCCTGGATGCCTGCGGTTACCCTGGCTCCCCATCGGTCACGCGGTCGGGCGGACAAGCGGAGGCTCCGGTGTGCGGGTTCGCGGGGGTGGTCCGGGCACACGGCCTGCGCCCGGGGGACGAGGCGGCCGTTCGCGCCATGACGCGGGCGCTCCGCCACCGAGGGCCCGACGACGAGGGGCTCTTCGTGACGCCCCGGGCCGCGATCGGGCACCGGCGCCTGGCAGTCGTCGACACAAGCGCGGCCGCGCGCCAGCCCATGCCCGACGGTCGCAGCCCCGGCGCCGTGCTGGCCTACAACGGCGAGGTCTACAATCAGGGTGACCTGCGCCGGGAGCTCGAGCGGACGGGCCAGGCGTTCCGCAGCCACGGCGACACCGAGGTCGTCCTCCGCGCGCTCGGGGCCTGGGGCGCCGACGCCCTGCCGCGCCTCGAGGGCATGTTCGCGCTCGCGCGCTGGGACGAGGGCGAGGGGACCCTGCTCCTCGCGCGCGACCGGTTCGGCGAGAAGCCGCTCTTCTGGCGGCGCCTGGGCGGCCCCGGCGGCGCGGACGACGGCGTCGCGTTCGCGTCCGAGGCGAGCGCGCTCCTCCACCACCCCGAGCAGCCGCGCGCGCTCGACCGGCTCGCGATCGCGAAGTACCTCGCGTTCGACGCGTTCCCGGGCGAGGACACGGCGCTCGAGGGCGTGCGCAAGCTCCGTCCGGGGCACGCGCTCGCCTGGGGGCCCGGCGGGCTCCGCGTCTGGCCGTGGTTCCGCCGGCGCTACGCCATGGCGGGCGATCCCGGGCCCGACGCGGAGGAGGCGGCGGCGCTCGTGTGGCGGCTGCTCGTGACCTCGGTCGAGCGACGGCTCATGAGCGACGTGCCGCTCGGGCTGTTCCTCTCGGGCGGCGTCGACTCGAGCGCCGTGCTCGCGGCCATGGCCGAGGTCGTGCCGGCCGGGCGGATCGAGGCGTTCTCGATCGGGTTCCGCGAGGCGAGCTTCGACGAGTCCGCGGTCGCCGCGCGCACGGCGGCCCGGTTCGGGGCCCGGCACCGGGTCGAGACGCTCGAGGCCGACGCGCTGCTCGACCTGATCCCCGACGTGATCGACCGGCTCGACCTCCCGCTCGCGGACGCCTCGGTGCTGCCGACCTACGCCTTGTGCCGGCTGGCCCGACGGCACGTCACGGTCGCGCTCGGCGGCG
Organism: Planctomycetota bacterium; assembly: GCA_024711205.1. Lineage (GTDB taxonomy): Bacteria > Planctomycetota > J058 > J058 > J058 > JANJTH01. Next base: position 8,179 of record JANJTH010000259.1, read on the forward strand.
ACGGGGGCGACGAGCTGTTCGCCGGTTACGACACCTTCCTGGCCGAGCGGCTCGCGCGCCCGCTCGCGCGCGGCCCGGCCTGGCTGCGCCGGGGCCTGGGCGCGCTCGCGCGCGCGATCCCGGCGTCGGACCGGCGCGACGCGCTCCGCTTCCGGGCCGAGCGCTTCGCGCAGGGGCTCGTGCCCGACCCGCTCGAGCGCCACCAGCGCTGGTTCGGGGCGTTCCAGCCCGAGGAGGCGGCGGCGCTCCTCCGGCTCGGCCCGGCCGAGGCCAGCCGGGTCTACGAGGACCTCGCGGCGCTCGCGCCGGGGGCGGGCGAGCAGGCCGCGCTCGAGCTGTGGACGGGGACCTACCTGCCCGAGGACGTGCTCACGAAGGTCGACCGCGCGAGCATGGCCGTGTCGCTCGAGGTCCGCGCGCCCTTCCTCGACGCCGAGCTGGCCGCGTTCGTCATGGGCCTGCCCTACCAGGACAAGGTCCGGGGCCTCGAGCGGAAGTGGCTGCTCCGGCGCGCCCTCCGCGGCCGGATCCCCGACGAGGTGCTCGACCGCCCCAAGCAGGGCTTCGGCGCGCCCGTCGCGACGTGGCTCCGCGGCCCGCTCCGCCCGGAGGTCGAGCGCCTGCTCGCGCCGGGCCGGCTCGCGGCGCAGGGGCTGCTCGACCCCGCCGGCGTCGACCGGGTCGTGCGGGGCCACCTCGGCGGGCGCGACCTGCGCAAGCAGCTCTGGGCGCTGTGGGTCCTCGCGCGCTGGTGCGAGGTCCAGGGGCTCGCGTAGCCCGGCCCGTCAGCGCGCCTCGACGAGCCCTCGCACGAACGGGACGAGCGCCTCGGCCACGACGCGGTGTCCGGCCGCGGTCCAGTGCCGATCGACCGGAATGAACATGAGCTCGCCCGCGGCGTGCGCGGCCTGCAGCGCCGCGCGCGGCTCGCACACGGGCACGCCCGCCGCTTCGACGCGCGCTCGCAGGCCGTCGTTGATCGCGCGCGTCCCGAGGACCGTCTCGGCCAGGCTGCCCTCGACCTGGGCCGAGGTCGGCGCGATCAGGACGCCAAAGCGGACGTCGGGCCCGAGCAGGCGCCGCGCCGCCTCGCGCCCGGCCAGGATCGCCGCGGCGCAGCGATCGAGGAGCTCCGGCCGCTGCATGACCTGATAGCGCACGGCGTGGCGCCCGTGGGTCCAGGCGAGCAGCCGCCAGAGCTTCGACCTGCGCGCGAGCCAGGTCTGGAACAGCCAGTGCTCGCCGAGCGGGCGGGCCGCCTCCAGGTCGGGCTCGAGCGGGACACGGCCCTCGCGCCAGCGCAGGACGTCGGTCGGGTCATTGGCCGGCGTGAACTGCCACAGGACGACGTCGGGGCGGAGCTCCGGGACGAGGACCTCGACGGTCGCGAGCTCCTCGACCGGCCCGTACGAGACCACCCCGGCGTTCCACACGCGCACGGGCCGCGGCGCGAGCGCACCCGCCAGCCCCTGCTCGAGCGCCGCCGGAAACGCCTCGTCGTCGAGCACGCCCTCACCGAACGACATGGAGTCGCCCACGACCAGGACCCGCAGCGCCCCCTCCGGCGGGTCGGGCCGGTCGGCGCCGCGCAGCCCCCGCCGGTCGGTGTGCGACGGCACGGCACGCCCCTCGGGCGTACCGTCCGCGATCGGGCGCACGAAGCGGTGGTTCGGCCGCGGCCAGAACCCCCGCGTGGGGTCGGCCAGGTACGTCAGGTCGTACCCCGTCGGCGAGCGCCAGAGGAACGCGATGTCGGCCTGGTGCTTGCCCACCGTCTCGTGGATCAGCCCCGCCCCCAGCGAGCCACCGCTGCGGAGCGGCCCCCCGTCGTCGGGCGCCAGGCGCTCCCAGCGCAGGCGGACGAAGCCCTCGGCCGCCTGCGCAGGGACGACGAGGAGCGCGACGACGAGCGCCCGCCGCAGACGACGCCGGAGCGCGGCTCGGCGGGCGATCGCGCGATCGCGCGCGGTCGGCCCGGGCGTAGGCTCCCCGGGACCGTCCGGCGTGGTGGCACGAGGCGCGGGGGAGTCGAGGGGATCCGTGCTCACAGCAGCTCCCACCGGCCTCGGCGTGACCGATCGCTCCGGCGCCCCGCTCCGCTCCGTTCCTCGCGGGAGTGAGCGAGCGCAGCTCGGGTTCTAGCCGCAGGACCTGGCACGAACAAGCCGCGCACTCGATCGCCCGCGGAGCTCCTCGCACGCCTGGACGTGACCAGGAGCCGCCACGAGAGGGGGTAGAGTCGCCGCCGGATGACCCCTCCGCTGCGGCTCGCGCTCTGGCTCCTCGCGCTGACCGGCGCGCTGGCCGGTGCGGGAGCCCTGGCTCGCAGCCGGGGCGGCCTCGAGACGCTGCTGCTCGTGCTCCCCCTCGTCTGGCTGGGGCCGGCGCTCCGCCGAGCCCTGGTCCTGCGCGGCTGGCCGGCGGTGCCCTGCTGGGCCACAGCGGTAGAGGTTCTCGCGTGCACGGGCCTCGCGACCTATCCCGTGGGCACGTGGTCCCACGCGCTGCTGGCGATCGTCGCGGCGCGATCCGCGTTCGAGGTGGCACCCGCGACGGAGACGCCGGCGAGTCGCCTGGAGCGGAGCGCCCTCGGCGCGGCCGCGGCCGCGAGCCTCCTCGGGCCGATCGTGCTCGGCGCCCCCCAGCCGCTCCTCCTGGCGCTCGCCGCCGCCGTGGTCGGGCTCGAGGCCACGCGACTCCCCTGGACCTCGGGCCGCTCGCTCCGCTGGGCCACCGCGCTCGCCCTCGGGGGCGCCGGGACGGTCCTCGCTGGGTACGAGGGGCCGACGACCCGACTCCCGCTCGCGCACGACGCGGTGGCCGTCGCGCTGTCGGTCCTGCTCGTGCGAGCCCTCGCGGACCTCGCACGCGCCCGCTCGACCGCGTCTCCGGCCCTCCGAGCCGAGTCGCGCCGACGGACGTGGCTCGCGCTGCTCGGCGGGGCGGCGTTCCTGGCGACGTTCGAGCGTGGTCTGGGCGTCGGCGTCGTCGTCCGGGCGATCGCGTTCTCCACCCCGGCGCTGCTCCCGTCGCCCCGGCCACGCCTCGAGGCGGCGATCTGGGGCTGGGCGGCCCTCGCGATCCTGCTCGGTCGCCACGACGTGCTCGGCGACCTCGTCCCCCTCCTCGGGGTCGCCCCGTCCGCCGCGCTCCTCTGCGCACAAGGGCTCCTCGCCGCGGCCACCGTCCACGCCGCCTGGAGCGCCCTGGGCGCCGCGGCCCGCCTGGCCGGGGTGACGGCCACGGCGGTCGCCGGGGGGACGATCCTCCTGGGTGGCGAGGTCCTGGCGCCCTCGCGCGAGTTCGTCCTGCTGATCCAGCCGGCCGTCACGCCGGTCGTCGGCTCCTCGAACCTCCTCGAGGCCGGCGGAAGCGTCACGGACTTTCGCGAGCGTTCGTTCGGGCACGCGCCGCCTCCGGGCGTCCGACGGATCGCGCTCGTCGGCGCCTCGAGCGCGTGGGGCCACGCGCAGCGCTTGCGCGAGACCAGCCCGAGCGGCGTGCTGGAGCGGGCGCTCGCGGCCCGGGGCTCCCCGACCGAGGTGATGTGCCTGGCTTCCCCGGGCATGACGAGCGACCACTCGCTCGGGCAGGTCGCGGTCTTCGCGCGAGGCTGGGCGATCGACCTGTTCCTCGTGGTCGACACCTACAACGACATGCACTTCCTCGCCCACCCCGACGCGACGCCCGGGGAGATCTACTTTTGGCGCCAGCATCTCGTGGGGCTCGACCACCCTCTCCGACGCGCGCTGCTCCAGCGCCGGCTCCTTCCGGCCGGCTTGCTGACGCGGGGCATGTCGCTCCCGCCGCGACCCGAGGCCGAGGTCGAGCGCGAGAACGGGTACTGGCTGGCAGGCCTCACGACGAACGAGGAGGCCATGACGCTGCTCGCCCGCGCGGGCGGCGCCTCGGTCGCCTGGTCCCGGGCCCCGCTCCACTTCGACGTCCACGGGCCGCGCGCCGACGAACCCCGCTATCGGGACCTGTTCCGCGCCCGGTGTGACGAGGTCGAGCGACGGGTCGCGCCCGCGGTCTCCCGCGCTGGTGGTTACGTGCTCGACCTCCCCGTGCGCATGCGCGACCGAGCGGCCGTGCTCGCGTCGGACGAAGTGTTGTTCGTGGACCGTTGCCACTACACCGACCGAGGGGTCGAGGTCCTGGTGGACGCGATCCTGGGCGAGCTCGAGCGCGTCGGCTGGCTCCGCTGAGGCGCGCCGCGCCTCAGCGGCTCGCGCCGTCGAGCCACGCGGCGACCGACTCGTGGGCGCGCACGTCGACGCCCAGGGCCTCGCGTGCACGCTCGAAGACGGCCGCGCGGCCGGCAGGCCCCAGCGAGGCTGGCGGTGCGAACACCCAGGTGAGCTCGACCCCGCGCCCCCGGGTCAGGGCCGCGAGCTGCGCCAGGCGGCCGACGTAGGCGTCGACGCGCGAGGACGTGGGGGGGGAGGGGAGCGCACGAGCGGGTCCGGGGAGCAGGAGCCGGCGAGCCAGTGCGCTGTTCCGGGCGGCCCACTCGCCGAGCGGGTCCTCGACCGCGAGCCGGTGCCATTCCCACTCCGTGGTCCAGCCGGGGGGGCGCTCTGGCGCGTCGAGCTCCTCGCCGTCCACGGCGACGACGCGCCGGACGCCGAGCACGGGCGCGTAGCGCGCGACGAGCAGGACCTCCTGCAGGGTCGTGTAACCATCCCGAGCCGCGACGCACGGCGGTTGTCCGTCGACGGGACGCTGCTCACCCGCGACGCCGAGCGCGGCGGCCCCGCCGACCAGGAGGATCGGGCTCGGACCGACCGGCACCCCGAGGAAGTCACGCACGGGACGGGCGTCGGGCGCCGTCGCGAACGAGCCGCGCGGCGCCGCGCCGAGGACGAGGTGGAGCTCGTCGCGCCAGGGCGGCGGAGGCGCAACGACGACCCGCGCCCCCAGCTCCGCGAGGGCGACGGTCGAGAGGCCGAGTCCGGCCACGGCGAGGAGGAGGGCTTGCTTGCTCGGGACGGCTCTGCGCATGGGCGGCGGAGTCTCCGCAGCCGCGGCGCCTCGCGCAACCGTATGCCGGGCGCTCCTCACGAGCTCGGCGCAAGGGCGGAAGAGGCCGGCGCGGTCACTCCCGAGCCGCCGGGAAGCCCGGCAGCGCCGCGAGGTGCTCCGCTACGCCCTCCGCGACGAGGCGGTACCCGCGCGGGGTGAAGTGCGTGTCGATCGGCCAGTAGTGCTCGAACAGCGCATCGGAGGCGATCCGCGCGCGGAGCCATGGCGACAGGTCGCAGACGGGCAGGCCCAGGGCCTCGAGCTGCGTCCCCACGGCGCGCCGCCACAGGAGGCCCGGCCCCTCGGGCCCCGGGTGGACCTCCTGGATCAACGGGTGCAGGACGACGAGCGGCCGGAATCCCGACCGCTCGGCCAGCCCCGAGAAGCGTCGTCCGGCCTCGAGCAGCCCCGAGACCGCCTCGGCCTCGCGCGCCTCGCGATCATCGCGGTGGATCAGCAGGTAGTCGAAGCCGCCGTAGTCGAACACGAGGTGCCGGAAGAGGTGGCTCCGCGCGAACAGCGGCTCCCAGGTCGGGGCCGACCGATAGCGCACGGTCCCGTCGGGCGCGAATCGCTCGAAGCCTCCCCGGGTCATGAGGTCCATGACGTCCGAGCCGTTGAGCACGAGCAGCACGACGTCCGGCCCGTAGGCCAGCAGGCGCTCCTCGAGGAGGCGGAGCCCGAACACCGGGTCGCTGCCCGGAACACCCGCGCACAGCACCTCGACGCGCTCCACGCGCTCGAGTCGGTTCAGGTCGCGCTGGAGGACACGGGTCCACGCGTCCTCCAGCGCCGCGCCCTGGCTCATGGTGAAGGAGTCGCCCACTGCCACGATCCGATACACGCCCGCCGGCTTCTCGACGACGCGCTCGTCGTCGCGCAGGCCAAGCGAGTTCGTGACGACCTCGTGGGAGAACTCGGGCTGCGACATGGTGAACCGACGCCCCGCCCCGAGTGTGACGAGCGGCAACGTCCCTCGCGCGTCGTAGGGCGAGACGTAGCCCGCCCCGTTCCGCTCGAGCCAGGTCCCGTACCGCCCCGTCGCTCGGAGCGCGAGCTCCGCCGCCAGGGTGCCCGAGAGCCAACTCACGAGCGCGACGACGGCGCGCATGGCGCGACGGCGACTTCGTCGCCGGGGCGGCACTCCCATGCCGCCGGGACAAGGGCGAAGCAGCCAGGCGAGCGTGCCGATGGCCGCGAAGGCGACCAGGAACAGCCCCCAGCGCCGCGCGAGCCACTCCAGCCGGAGGGGGGCCGCCAACCGGGAGTGCGCGAGGAGCGCGACCACGAGCGCCATGGCGGCCAGCGAGGCCGGCAGCGCACTGGCTGGATCCAGGCCCTGCGCCTCGCCCCGATCCTCCCCGTGATCGTCTCTTTCAAGCAAGGGCCGGTCTCCGTGCGAGCACTTGGGCAAGAACATACCGGACCGTGTGCGCCTCGGACGAGTGTGCATGGCCTCGGGCCGAGCGACCGGTGGTGAGCCTCGCTGCCAACTCCCGGCGCGGGGCTCTCCCTTTCTGCCTCGGGCAATTCGGCCGCAGCAACGCACGCGGGCGAGTACGCCGTTCCATGGCCTCCCCGCGCTCGGGTCGGCAAGCAGGGGCTCGCGGTAGCCTCCTTGCATGGTCGCGACGAGCGCACGGGGCCGGACGCTGTGGCGCCGGCCTGCCTCCTCCTGGGCGGTGCGGCACGTTCGGGGGGACAGCCCGCGATGTGCTCCGGGCGCGCTCGTGGCGTGGGGGAGCGAACGACCTCAAGCCGGACGCGCTTCCTTCACCTCTTCGACCCCGGCCGCGCGCCCCCCCGGCGCGCCGCGGTCCTCAGGTGGGAAGTCACCAGCCCGAACGTCACGGCCAGGAACAGGAAGGCCCCGTCCTGGACGTTGACCGCGAACCGCTCGGCGTCGCTCATGCATAGCAGGCCGATCCCGGCTGCATATCCCCCGAGGTAGACGGTGAGAAACGCCAGGAGTCGGAGGCGCCGAGTGTGTCCAGGCCTCCAGGCATGGGCCCCCGAGGTGGCGACGAGGAGCACGAGGAGGAGCGGCGCGAGGACGAACGCCAGGTCGCAGCACGCCGCGACGGCCCCCACCGCGACCACCGCCGCCCCGAGCGCGCCCGCGGAGGGTCCGCTCGCGGGCTCGGCTGTACCCGGGCGCGGCACGGGGGATCCGGCCTGCGCGTACGCGAGCATGAGGTAGCTGTCGATCCGCGCGTCGCGCGCCACGAGCGCAGCCCGGTCTCCAGCCGCTCCCGTGAGGCCGTCCCAGCGGTAGCTCCCCCCGAGCCCGTGCGCGTAGAGGCGACAGGCCGATCCTGCCGCATGGAAGGCGTAGTCGACGGGGTGGGCTCGGATCCCCTCGAGCGCGAGCTCGCGATAGATCCGCTCCAGGCCATGCTGCCGCGTCTCGCCGGCCGAAGATGACCGTAGCCGCTCGCGCTCCACGGCCGCGGCGGGGCTGTCGTCGCCGAATCGAGCACGAAGCGCCGGGGAGACGCTCCCGTAGATCAGCCAGTTCGGCTGGTGATCGCCGTGGTCCGCGAAGTCCTGCCGATACCGTGGGATCAGCCGCGCCAGCTCCATGGCCAGCTCCGGGCTGTCCACGGCCTCGACGTCCGTCAGATGGCCGACGTGCGCGTAGAGGTTCATGTAGGTCGCGGCGTTCGTCCCCCAGTAGCCGAAGCGCCGAGAGTATTCCGTCGAGTAGGTCGCCCACGAGGAAAGGCATGCGACCACGACGATCGCCAGGTGTGCCGTGACTCGACCGCGCGTCCACTTGCCGGGTGCCCACGCGAAGAGGAGCGCGAGGCTCGGGAGCATGAACAGCGCCGTGGGCTTGGCCAGCATGCTCGCGAGCAGCGCAAAGGCCACGCCGAGGGCACGCCACGCGGACGGACGGCTCCACCACCAGAGCGACGCCGCGAGCAAGAGCGCGTTGCAGGTCCGCGCCGCGTGCTCCGAGAGGAGCAGATACTCGAAGGCGAGGTTCTTCTCGCACAGGCACAGGTAGGCCAGCAGGGTGAGCGCCACGGCGCGCGAGCGCGTCGCCCAGCGTGCTGCGCAGACCAACGCGATCGAGGACGTGAGCCAGAGGACGTGGTGCAGCCATAGCACCCCGACCGGATGCCCCCACCCACGGTGTGCCAGCGCGACGAGGAGCGGGGTGCCAGCGGTCCTCACCTCGCTGAACGGGAACACCGGGTGCGCCAGCGCGGGCGAGATGTAGCTCGTGGTGTCAGGCCCTGCGTCCGGCATGCCGAGCGTCACGGTCAGGCCGATCCGAATCGCCAGGCCCGTCGCCAGGAGCGTCGCCCCGATCGCGAGTCCCTCGGCCCTCCCTGGGAACCTGGCCACGCGCCAGGCCACACCGGGCGCGAGCGCCGACCCGAGCAACGCGGCGTGGACGGCGAGCACGAAGAGCCACGGTGCCCGCGAAGGGAACCCCAGGAACTCGAGGCCGAGCGCCCCCCCGAACCGGGTGTGCGCGAGCACCAGGCCCAGGTCCACGACGGCCAGCAAGGCGACGGCCCTTGCGATCGCTCTCCTGGCTCGGTCCCGGCGTGGTCGGTTGCCGCCCGCTGCGCCCAAGGGTCAACCTCGGCGCGCGACGAGCAGCGCGCTCGCCGCGCTCAGCTCCTCGCGAGGGAGGCCCCGGAAGTCCGCCGCGAGCTGGTGCTCCACCGGCTCGGGGACGTCCACCCGCTCGACCCGAGTGGCGTGGACGTCCACGAAGCCCGCGCGCGCGAAGGCTTCCAGGAACCACCCGAGCCGCTTCCGGTTCGTGTAGTTGAACTTCCCCCTCCATGCTCGCTCCCACGTCGCTCCATCGATCGTCAGGAACTCCAGCGGGCCACGGCCCGGGCGGTGGTCCCGCAGGTCGATCTGATGCAGCCCGAGCCCGCCGGGGCGAAGGACGCGCGCCGTCTCCCGGATCACCTCGTCCGGCGCGGCGAAGTGCTCCATCGCGGCGTTCGAATAGACGACATCGAAGCTCCCGTCGGGGAACGGGAGCCGGGCGGCGTCGACGGGCTGGAGGAGCTGCACCTGGTCCCCGAAGCGTGCGCGTGCTCCGCCCAGGTCGACGATCGAGTCGAAGCGCTCGAGGACCCGTCGGCGTGTGGCGTCGTCCTCGCCCCCGAACAGGGACTCGTCTTCGGAGAGTCGCCGACGAAGGTCCAGGAAGTAGCGCGCCGAGTCGAGCGCGATCGGGAACAGATCGACCCCGCGGTAGGAGCGGGCGCCGAACGCGCAGAGGAGGGACCCGAGCGCCAGCGAGTATCCCGGCCCCAGCTCGAGGATCCGAGCACCCTCGAGTGACACGCCGAGCTCCGCGAAGAGGGCGCGTGCGCGTCGCAGGTTCCCCAGCGCGTAGGCCAGGGAGCGGGGGTCCAGGGCCTCCCGCTGGCGCACGTGCTCGAAGATCGCATGGACCTCGAGCGGGGCCGCGATCTCGAGGACCACGTCCAGGAGGTCGGCGAACAATCTCGGGCGATGTTCCCCGATCGCGCCGAGCGCGTGGATCAGGCCAGCGCGGACTGGGCCTCCGGCGGCCGAGCCTCCCAGGAGGGACCTGAGCCCCTCCAGCCGCCGCCGGATCACCGGACTCCCCGTGGTCGTCCTGAACCTAGCCGGAGTGCCCCCCGCCATGCCTCGCTCGCGGCGCATGTGGGCCCCCTTCGGATCGAGATCTTCCTTGTATCCAAGCTCGCACCTCGTGCGCTCGGCACTCCGGCCGCCTGGGGAAGCAGCCCGTCCGCTGCGGTCGTCAGCACCAGCCGTCGCCATGAGGGGAGCCGCCCACTGCCGCGAGGGAGAGCCCCGACGGCCGGGTCGAGGACGTGCGCCGGAGAGCCCTGGGAGACGCCGAGGTCGTCGCTGGCCGAGCTCCGACTCATGGGCAGCGAGCTCTCGACGGCCATGCGCTCGTGGCGCCGCGGGAGCTGCATCGATCGCCAGGTCATGGGCTCCGGGGTCCCTCCGCGACCGAAGCGGGAGGTGCGTCGCGGCCCGCCGGTCCGTCAGACGCTCTCCCCTGCCCGGCGAGCCGGTCTCCTGGCTTGCCAGCCAACACCCCCCAGGCGTCGCGATCGCGAGGATAGAGGCCGACTCGTGAGGTGACATAGGCGAGCGCAGCGATCGCGATCAGGAGCAGCGTCGTGGCGACGAGGACGACCGCGCTGATCATCCCGCCGATCCGCTCCAACCACACCCCGTAGAGTCCGGAGACCAAGGCGCCGAGGGCCGCGACGAGCACGAGCGGGAGATACAGCTTGAGGGGGTTGTAGACCGCGATGACCTGGAAGAGGTACTGGAGCGTTCGGAGCACGTCACGGGGGCGGACGTGACTCCGCCCCACACGCTGGTCATAGGCAATGTCGCGGAACACGACGACGTGTCCCGAGAGCAAGGAGGTCAGCGTCAACGAGGTCGTGAAGCTGAAGCCCAGGCAGAGGTCGCCGCGCAGCGGCTCGACCACGGCGCGCCGGAACAGGCGGAGCCCGCTGTTGGCGTCGGGCACGTCGCGGCCGCAGACGTAGCCGCAGAGCGCCCGGTAGAAGAGGCGCAACGAGAAGTGCGACCGGAAGTGTTGCCCGGTCCGGCGCCCGATCACGTGATCCGCCCCTTGCTCGATCAGGCCCCACATCGCGGGGATCTCGCCGACGGGGTAGGTCCCGTCGGCATCCGTGATTCCGATCACCTCGCCCCGGGAGGCGGCGATCCCGCGCAGGAGCGAGTGCCCGTAGCCCAGGTTCACCGGATTGCGCAGCACCCGGACGCCCTCGACCAGCGCGGCGCGCTGGGCGGTCTCGTCGCGGCTGCCGTCGTCGACGACGAGGACCTCCGCGGGGCAACCGACCTCGGCCAGGGCGTCCCGCAGCCGCCGCAGGACGCCCTCGATCGCGCCTGCCTCGTTCAAGGCGGGCACGACGATCGTCAGCCGCGGGCGGTCACGCAAGCCCTCCTGCTCAGTCATGGATCCTCCCGAACTCGGCAATGGGTGCGCCAATCGGGTCGATCCCAGGCGCCTCCGAGGTCCCTGACCCCTCCTCGAGCTGCGGTGCGCGCTCGAGCCGCCGAAGCACCTCGGCGGCGGCGCATGCCAGGAGCAGCGCGCCCACCGAGGCGAGGAAGCGGCGCCGGTCCTGCGTGCCGATCCAGCTCGGGAACGGGCTCACGAGGAGAGTCGAGACCGACAGCGCCCCGGCCAACAGGACGCAGGCGAGCGCGTCGAGCGCGTCCAGCGCCCGCGTCCTGGCCGGCCGCGCGGCACCCGCCTGGATCACGGCCAGGACGACGCCGAAGTCGATCAGCAGGTGCACGCCGACGAGGGGCCAACCGGTCCCGACCTGGACCAGGACGAAGGCCATGCCGAGCCCGGCCAAGACTCGAACGGACGCGCTCACGCCCCCGGGCTCCCGAGCCGCCTGCGCGCCGCGGCGACGCCCGCGTCGAGCGTGAGGGCGGCCGCGCAGAGCAGGAAGGGCGTGGCTGGGAGGCGATAGCGCCCCAGGGGCACGGCGGCCAGCGCCGTGATCAGCGCCACGTACACCGCGGAGCCGGCGCAGAGCGCGGCCAGCGGCCGGGACCTGGGCTCGACCACGAACGGGCAGGCGAGCGCGAGCACGAGGACGACCGGCGCAGCCGCGGCGCAGAGCGCAGACCAGGCCTCGAGCCACGGCACGTCTCGCTCGCCGAGCGGGAGGGTCCGCCACGCGGCGGGGGTGAACTCGTTCTCGAGCAAGACGAAGCGGTGGAAGTCGAGCAGGTTCCAGGGCGGCTGGACGTTCACGAGCGTGCCCCACGCGCACTCCGCGGAGACCCGTGCGAAGCGCAGCGAGTGCTCGCGCAGGCGCTCGAGGTACAGGCGCACGACGAACCGATCGATCTCGGGGTCCGACCAGCCGAGCTCGTCCCGGATCGCGTCGTAAGGCCCGAGCCAGGCCGTCTCGCGCTTCGCCCACACCAGGCTCCGGGCGCGCTCGACCGGGTCCTCGGGCGACGCGCCCGTGGGCTCGAGCGGGGGCATGTCGTAGATCACGCGGTAGAGGAGGTTCCGGCCGGCGGAGCCGGTCACCTCGAAGTGCCCGCGAAAGGCGTAGTGGTGCGCCATGACGGCGACGACGGGCCCGATCGCCCCCGCGAGCAGCCAGGCCACAGCGGATCTGCGCGGTCTCCAGGGGCCCCGAGCGAAGACGAGCGCGATAGGCAAAAGGAACCAGAGCTGCAGCGCCTGCCGGGTCAGCGCGGCCAACGCGGCGAGCAGCCCGGCCCCCAAGAGACCCATGCTCGCGGGCCAGCCCTCGAGATGCAGCGTCCAGAGCAGCGCCACGGCGGCCAGGACGAGGATCGACGTCGCGAAGGCCTCGTGCATGATGGAACTCGCGAACACCGCGAGCTGGGCGTCGCCGGCCACGAGCACCCCGACGAACGCCCCGGTCCACGGCCTGGACGTGATCTGGCCGACGGTGTGGGCCAGCGCTGCAGCCGAGCACACGACGGCGGCGTGCTGCGCGAGGACGAGCGCGACGAGGCGGGCGTGGAGGTCACCCCGCGCGCACGCCTTGACCAGCCAGACATACACGGGCGCCTGGTGCGACCTCACCTCGGTGGGCTCGAAGAACGGCGCCTCCCACACGTTGACGTACGAGTCGATCGAGACGACGACCGGGAGGGCGGCGAACACGAACGCGTGGAGCGCAGCCCCGACGAGGAGCGTCACGGCCACCGGCGACCACCCGTGTGCACCCGCGAGGGACTCGGCGGGCGTGACCCGCGTCAGGGGGCCGAAGAGCGCGCGCCTGGCCTCGAGCGCGAGCAGGAGCGCAGCCCCCCCGCCGCCGAGTGCCCGAGCCGTTCGCAAGAGATGCGCCCTCCCTTCCTCCTCGGGCAGGGCCTGCCCCATGAAGAGTGAGACCTGTCCAGCCGCCACCATGGTGAAGGCAGCGCAAGCCAAGCCGACGGCGGAGAGGGCGACACCCGCCGGCTCGTCACTGAGCGCCGAGCGACCGGAGAGCACCAGAAGGCCGAGCAGCGCGCACGAGACCGCCACGACACCGGCCAGCGGTAGACCACCCGGCGGGAGCCAGACGCTCCCCGCGACGGTGAGGGCGATCCCGACCCTCAGCGCGCGTCGCGACACGTGTGGACCTGCAGCCGACACGTCCCGGAAACCTCCTGCCGCGGCGTGGGGCGAGAGGCTATCACGGCGGGCGGCGACCCTCCGCGCGACCCGGCAGGGGACCGGCGTCACGCCGACTCCGCCTGCCTGGGCTCAGCGTCCTGGCGCGCCGGCGCTGCGGGCCTCGAGACCTGGCACGAGCCCGCGCTCCACGAGCCAGCGGGCCGTCGATCTGGCAGCTTGCTCGTGGCCGTCGCGCGACCAGTGTCCGTCGCCGAACTCGTAGAGGTGGAGTCGTGCGCGCAGACCGGGCTCGAGGGCAGCGAACTCGACGTTCAGGTCCAGGCACGGCAGCCCGAGAGCGTCGCAGATCGCCTGGAACTGAAGCGCGGGATGGCGCGGATCGAGCGCATCCGGGTCGGTGACCGGCTCGGCGCCTGGCAGCGCCGCCTCGAACTCCAGCGGCGAAGTGAAGACGACGAAGGCCAGGGCGACATCTCGTTCGGCGCACTCGGCCTGGAAGTCCGCGACGAGGGCGCGCGTCTCTGCCCAGGCCCCCTCCCAGATGTCGGCGAACCGACGAGGCCTGCGGCGGTAGAGGTCCGCCGCGAGTGACTCCTGCTCCCCGCGCAGCGTTCTGAGCATGAGGTCGGCGCGATCGCTCAAGAGGGCGGGGACGAGGAGTCCGCGGGTGATCGAGGCCAGGTAGGCGCGGCGCGCCCAGGTCGACGCCGTCGTCTCCCGCGCGATCGCCTCGCGCAGCGGACGGGAGTTGTCCATGACGTCGTTCGCGCAGAGGAATTCGACGAGGACCAGGTCCGGTGAGTAGGAGAGGCCAAGCTCTCGGAGCGCCCGCAACGAGTCGGTCTGCCCCCAGCCCGACCACCCGAGCGCCATGACCTCGATCGTCTCGTCCCGGTCGCCGAGCGCGGCCAGGTCGCGCTCGAGCAGGCGGTGGAACAGGTCTTCGAGGGGGACCTGGATCCCTTCGACGAAGCTGTCCCCGAGCACGAGGATCCGGAACACCCCGGGCGGCTTCTGGACGTCGTGGTCGACGTCATGAAATCCGATCGAGTTCCACCGGACGACGTTGCGTCGCTCGACGGGGACGCGCGGCTTGAGCAGCGGCCCCTCGTATCGCGAGACGCCGCCGGGCTTGTGCCAGCCAGGGTCCGTGCTGTCGACGATCAGATCTCGATACGGGTTCGGGACGAGGCGCAACGACACCTCACCCAGAGCCAAGATCACGAACAGGAGCGCTGCCGGCACCCCCAGCCGAAGCAGAGCTCGCCGCCGCGCCCGCGGGCTCCACCCCGCGACGCACCGTCGATGCCAGCTCGGGAGCAAGAGTGCAGCGGCGAGGATCGCCGCGGCCACGTCGGGCTGGGCCGCTCGAGACGCCCAGATCCCGAGGAAGGTCGCCCACTGCGCGACGACGCGACGCCCCCACGTCGCGTCGCCGCGGACGAGGCGGGCAGCCTCGGCGATCGAGGGGGTGAGCAGCGCGGCGCCGAGCCAGGAGATCTCGTAGCGCGCGGCCAGACAGCCCAGCACCACGAGCGGTCCGCACGCCGCGACGATCCGCTCCGCGCTGGCGACCTCGCGAGCGGTGGAGCCGGGGCCAGGAGGTCGGACGCTGCGCCAGACGCCTGCGAGCCCCCCGAGGCCGGCCCCCCAGGTCGAGGGGATCGGCAGCAGGAGGCTCGCGAGCGCCGCGAGCTCGAGGGCCACGAGCCCTGGAGTCCGCATGCCGACGGGACACGATCCCGTCCGCAGCGCGCCCCAGCGTTCGAGGTGGGCCGGCAACCAGACGACGGCGAAGCCGATCGTCTCCACCTGGATCCCGCCTGTGCCGCGCTCCCACGCGAACCGCGCGAGGAGGGTGAGCGCTGCCACCGCCTCGAGCGAGAGCATCACCCTGGCTTGACGGCGATCTACGAGCTCGGCAGGCGGGGTCGCGGGCATCGTCTTGACCCCTGGTCGGTTTAGGGTACTGCCTCGGGCCCGATCCTACAGAACTCACCGGGGGGTGGTGTCGAAGGCGCGACTGCGTCCACGACACCGGACGGCATCGCCGAGGCCCGACCATCCAGGGGACAGACGCGCCGGAGCAGGCCGCCCTCGCCTCGAGCGGCTCGACTTGCGGGCCGCCCAGCGAGAGTGAAGCGCCCATGGCGCCTGGAGGCTCTCCGGTGCCCCTCGCCCTGGTATAGGGTAGTCTTCGGAGCGATGCTGAGGGCTCATGGAACACGGAAGCGAACGCCCCGAGCCCGAGCAAGTCGGTGGCTCGATCTGGTGGCACTCTCAAACTCGCTACCTGTTCTGTCGGCAGTTCGCCGAGCGCAAGCGGGTCCTCGACATCGCCTGCGCGAACGGCTACGGGACGGTCGCGCTCGCCGAAGTCGCGGAGAGCGTCGTCGGGATCGACATCTCCCAGGAAGCACTGGGCCGCGCGAAGGCTCTCAATGGGCACGCGAAGGTGCGCTACGTTCACGCGGAGCCGCCTCCGCTCCCCCTGCCCGACGCATCGATCGACCTCGTGGTGTGCCTCGAGACGCTGGAGCACCTCGCAGCGAGGGATCAGCAAGCCTTCGTCGCGGAGCTCTCACGAGTTCTTGCACCGGACGGCGTGCTCATCCTCTCCACGCCTGCGCTCGGGGCAGAGCGAGCCCATGCGCAGGTCACGGGCGAGTCGAACCCTTACCACCTCCACACCCCCGGCGCTGAAGAGCTCGATGCCCTGCTTGCGGGCTTCCCGTTCATGCTCGAGTTCGTCCAGCTCGATGCGATCACCTCCCTGGTCGTCCCGGCCGACCCGACCCTGCGCGAGCCCGCCCTGCAGTCGCCGATGGCCCGGTGGGCGATGCGGCGGGGGCCCGAGCACCCGGTGTCCACTCTGCGTGTCTGTAGCCGGCGCGAGGCTGGCCTCGACTTCGCACGTGCTTCCCGGCCGGCCGTCGTGCACCAAGAGGACCACCAGCGCCTTCAGCTCCTCTGGCAGGGGCTCGAGCTGAACGAATTCCCCGACGTCCGCGGGCTCGAACCCGAAGATCAGCTCGAGCTGCTGACTGGACGGTTGCGCAGACTCCAGCGCATGTTCGGCGACGTGAACCGACTGCTCGAGATCATCCACGGAGAGCAGAAGGAGATGCGTCAGCGGGTCGAGGCGATCGACACGGGGATCGTCGTCCATCGGGTGGTCAACCTCGTCCGCGCGCGGCTGATTCGGCTCTTCGAGAGCGTAGCCTCGAGATCATGAGCAGCGCCCGCGCGGCCTACGGGTGCGTCGCCGCGGATAGGCTCGCACCGATCCGCTCCACGGCCGGTTCGAGGCGATCGTTTGGCGGGAACGAGCGTGGACCCTTGGTGACGACCGCCTCGTGGCACCGTGGTGGGCGCACCAGGGCCGGGTCGCCTGGCTTGCCCGACGCAGGGGCGACGGGCAAGGACGTGGCGGACCGCGTGCTCGAGACCCGAGGGCCGGACATTCGACGGATCCGCGAAGTCGACCTACGGCTCGAAGGCTCGCGAGCGAGGGGAACGTGATGGAGACGAGAAGTCCGACCGTGCCTCGCTTCGTCGGCCACTCGGCGGCGATCGGCGCGAAGTTGCTCGCGCGAGCGCGGTCCCACCTGCGGCCACCGCGACTCGTCCAGGCGCTCTCGCTCGCCCTGGGGGGGCTGCGATCGCACGTCGTGGGCGCTCACGGCGGCCCTTCAGAGCAAGTGCAACCAGCGCAATGCCCAACAGATTCGACAGCGGCCACGACGCCCGACTACGACCCTCCCGCCCCGGACGACCTCGTCTGGAGCGAGGAGCCAGAGTTCTCCCGCCTGTTCGCGGCGGGAGGCGAAGTGTTCGGCAATGCCCCGAAGGCGCGCTACTACGTGCTCAAGGAGCTCCTCTTGTCGATCGGCCGCCTCGACCACGACACGGCCGAGATCGGCGTCTACCGAGGGTTCAGCTCGCACGTGATCCGCTACTACTCGAATCAGGTCGCGACTCCGGGAGTACGGCACCACCTGTTCGACTCGTTCCAGGGCCTCTCGGAGCCAGCCGCAGAGGATGCGGCGCCACCCGGCATTCGCCCCTGGCGCAAGGGCGACATGGCGGCGGGGCTCGAGCTGGTCCAGAGGAACCTCTCCGAGCACGACGGGCTGGTCTTCCACCCCGGCTGGATCCCGAGCTGCTTCGCGGGCGCAGATGACCTGCGGTTCTCCTTCGTGCACATCGATGTGGACCTCTACGAGCCGACCCTCGCGAGCCTCGACTACGTCCTCCCGAGACTCGTTCCTGGCGGCCTCGTCGTGTTCGATGACTACGGTTTCGTCTCGTGCCCCGGTGCCCGCCGGGCCGTCGACGAAGCCGTGGCCCGTCGTGGGCTTCGAGTCGTGCGGCTCACCTCCGGGCAGGCGTTCCTCCGCGCCCCATGAACCGGGCCACCCTTTCCCTCGAGCGAGGGGTGTGGTCTAAGCAGGCGATCCAACGCTATGTGGGCACTCCGTCTCGATCACGTCCGGAAGGTCTATCGGCTCTACGATCGGCCTGCTGACCACCTCCTCGAGCTGCTCACCTTCGGCGTCCGCCGACGGCACAAGGAGCTCGTCGCCGTCGAGGACGTGACGTTCGAGGTCGAGGCGGGGACGACGCTCGGCCTGATCGGCCGCAACGGCGCGGGCAAGAGCACCCTCCTGAAGATGATCAGCGGAAACCTGAGCCCCACCGCGGGGACGATCGAGGTGCGAGGCCGCGTCTCGAGCATCCTGGAGCTGGGCATGGGGTTTCAACCGGCGCTCACCGGCGGGCAGAACATCCGCATCAACGCCCTCATGCTGGGCCTACGGCCGCCCGAGATCGAGGAGCGCATCCCGAAGATCGTGGCCTTCTCGGAGCTCGGGGACGCGATCGACCGCCCGATCGCCACCTACTCGAGCGGGATGGTCGCGCGGCTCGCCTTCTCGATCCTGACCGCCGTGGAGGCGGACGTCCTCGTCCTCGACGAGGCCCTCGCGACGGGCGACGCCGGCTTCATCGCGAAGGGCCGACGCCTGATCGAGGAGCTGCGGTCGCGCGGGAGCACCGTGATCCTCGTGTCCCACGAGATGCGGCACATCACGCAGCTCTGCGACAAGGCGGTGTGGATCGACGGCGGCCGGGTGCTCGGTGAAGGACCCGCCGAGCGAGTCTGCGAAGACTACCTCGCCTCGCTCCCCCGTGTGGAGCCCCCGGCCCATGAGCGCGTCCTGACGCCCACTCGCCTGCTGTTTCGCCTCAGCATCCCGCCGAGCGCGGAGGGGGAGGTTGCCTTCCCTGTCGCGACCCTCGGCTACTGGGACGTCGAGCAGCAGCGCGACCTCGGGTCAGCGCAGCTCGCCCTGCAAGCTCACGCAGACACGAGCTTCGCGGGCACGCGCGAGAACGGCGTCGACGCCGTCGCGGCGCGCGCAGGATGGGGCGAGGTGATCGACGCGGACGGTCGAGAGGCTCGGGTGTTCCGACTCCGGGCGGAGGCGCCCGCCTACGTCTCCGTGTCGACGCCCTTTCACGGCTCGGGCGGGTCCGTGGTCATCCGGCTCTCATTCAGGGACGACACCCCACAGCCCATGCTCGTGGACCTGCTGCACGCAGGGGTGACCACGCGCCTCGGCACCGCGTTCGGCGGCGGTGACGGGAGCTGGCGCCACGTCGACTTCCGACTGCCCGCCTCGATGCGCTTCGACACGCTGCTGACCCGTGAGTCCGCCTTCGAAGCGGCCAGCGCGCGCTCGGGCGAAGGAGTCGGCGCGTGAGCCCCCCCAGCCCTCGTCGCGGCGCCGGCCCCACCACGGTCGACGCGTCCCCGCGCGTCCAATGGCTCAAGAACCAGCTCTACGCGCTCCTCTTCCTCACCTACTACGGCTTCGTCCAGCAGTACAGCCGCGCGGCCCTGGGGCTCCTCTGGTTCTTCATCACCCCTCTCTCGTTGATGGCGATCTATGGGGCCCTGCTGCAAGGGGTGTACGACGTGCGCCTCCCAGGGGCCGGCAGCAAGGCTTCCTACGCCCAGCTCATCCTGGCGGGGCTCCTCCCCTGGTCGGCCTTCGCCGACGCCGTCGGCAATGGAGCCTACAGCCTGATCAACAACCCGAGCGTGCTCCGCCACTCACCCATGCCGCCGATCTTCCTGCCGACGGTCAAGGTGATCCAGCCCTTCCTCGGCCTGGCGGTCGGCATGGCCGTCCTCGTGGCGGCGGGTGCGCTCCTGGGCGACCTCGCGGGCGCGAGGGTACTCCTGGTCCTCGTCTCCTGCGCGTGCCTCTTCCTGTTCGCGCTCGGGGTCACTTGGATCGTGGCCGCCCTCGCCGCCTACCTGCGAGACGTGACCCAGCTCGTCTCCACGCTCCTGCTGATCGGAATGTTCGCTTCTCCCGTGTTCTACACCCCGTCGATGATCCAGGGCATGCCGGAGGTGGTCCAGGTCGCCATGCGGGCCAATCCGCTCTCCGCATACATCGGTCTGTCGCGGGCAGCGTTCATCTCCAACCCGTTCGATCCGTTGGACGTCGTGCTCGGCGTCCTGTTCGCCCTCGTCGCGCTCGCCCTCGGCGCCGTCGTGTTCCGCAGGCTCGAGCCAGGTCTTGCGGATTGCGTATGACGGCGCGGCCGTGAAGCGAGTCCCGCGGCGGCCGCTGCGCTGGACCGTGTACCAGGTGATCCCCTCAGGACGCAGGGGTCAGCGAACTGTGGGGACTGAGCGAGGTCTCGCCAGGTCCCCATGTGCTTCCGGGCCGGCGTAGACCGTGACTCGCGGCGGGCCTCCTGAGGCAAGCTCCATGCCGCGCACGGGAACCGGAGCTCCCGGGATCGGCGTCGTCGTCTACGACATCGACGCGGTCGGCGGCATGGAACGCCAGGCCCTTCGCCTCGTGGAACGCCTGGCCGCGCGGAACCTGCGCGTGACGGTCTTCTCGCCGCACCGCGCGACTTCCGTCGCCCTGCCGGGCCGGGAGCGACGACCAGGGGTCGAGATCATCCGGGTGCCCTTGGTCGAGGATCGCCTCTCGATCGCGGAGTGGTGGCGCTACTTCGAGGACCTCATGGCCGCCGCGCTTGCGGCTCGCCCCTGGATCGACGTCCTCTACGCGGTGCACTACGCGGCCGCGTACCACGCAGTACGAGTTGGTCGCCTGGTGGGTCTACCAGTCGTCATGAAGTTCGCATGCTCGGGCGAACACGGAGACATCGCCACCCTTCGCCGACGTGACCAAGCGGCTGACTTCGAGCGCGCCCTCCGGTGCGTGAGCCGCTTCGCGTGCATAACCGAGGCGGTCCGAGACGAGGCGCACGCATTCGGCCTGGACCCGGCCCGCACGGTGCTGATCCCCAACGGGATCGACCTGGCCGCTTGGGGTCGCGCCCGCGGCCCCACGGTCGGCGCCGGAGGCCAGATCCTGTTCGTCGGGCGTCTCGCCGAGCAGAAGGCGGTCGACGTGCTCCTGCGCGCGTTCGCACGCGTTCGAGTCGCCCACCCGAGGGCCCGACTGCTGTGCGCTGGGGACGGGCCCGAGCGCGCATCGCTCGAGGCCTTGACCGACTCGCTCGGCCTCGCGGGCTCCGTCGACTTCCTCGGTCGACGCGACGACGTCCACGACCTCCTGCGCGAAGCGGCTGTGTTCGTCCTTCCCTCACGGTCGGAAGGGCTCTCGAACTCGCTCCTCGAGGCGCTCGCCACGGGCACCCCCGTGATCGCCTCGGACATTCCGGGCACGCGGGAGGTCGTGCGCCACGAGGTCGACGGACTGCTCGTGCCGGTCGATGACGCCGCCGCCCTCGCCGCGGCCATCGACCGCGTGCTCGGGGACTCCTCCCTGGCGGCGCGGCTGTCCTCCTCGGGACGAGCGCGCGCGCTCGAGTTCGACCTCGAGCGGGTCGCCGACGCCTACCTGAATCTCTTCGCGGATCTGGCCCGTGGCCGGAGGGCAGGCGCGTTCGGCTCCAGAGCGAGCGCCCGAAGGAATCTCCTGCGACGAGTGCTTCGGCTCGCGAGGCTCCTGAGTGCCGAGGAGGCGACCACGGCGAGGCTCTGCGCGTCACGTCTCCTCGGGCAATCCCGGCGGGCCATCTCGGATCGAGTCGTCGCAGCGAAGGCCCGCGTCGGCGTCGAAGGCCCGATCCTTCGCCGTCTCCTCGGCCGCGGCCACCGACGTCGCCCGAACCCCGGCGGCCAGCCCCAGTAGGCGTCCGGGGTTGGTTCACCGCTCTCGACTGGCGTCCCCCTGGCCGAGCGCCGTGAGCGTGCGCACCCGCTCGAGCGTCGGCTCGAGGACGCGCGCCCGGAGCGCGGCGCGCAGGCGCTCTCGGACCTCCGCCGGCACGGACCCCGGTCTGCGGGCCGCGGCCGCGAGGAGCCGCTGGTACGCGGGGAGCATGTCTTCGGGGTCGCGGAGCAAGAGCCCGTCGGGCGCAGTCTCACCGTAGTTCGCGAGGGTGACGTTCTTCGGCGGCCGCGGGACGGACACCTGTCGCGGCGTGACCTCGATGTGCGGGAGCGGGAGCCCGAGCCCCGGGACCGTGAAGGAGGCCCCGCCGGAGGTCGCGAGCGGGTTGTCGAGGTCGTAGTAGAAGTGCACGAGCACCTTGTCGCCGGGGACCACCTCGGCCGCAGGGAGGTGCAGGACGTACTCCCCGGCGCCGTCCGGGGTCTCGCGATAGGCGGCGGGCTCGGCCGCGCGCGGGGTCACGACGACGAGCCCGGGGCGGACGAGCCCCGTTACGACACCTCCCGGGTCGCGCAGCCGGACGTGGAGCCGCCGCGTCCAGGTGTAACGGCTTCTGGCGGCGAGGTAGGCGCGCTCGACCTCCTCGATCATGGCGGTCGGGTTGACGCGCCGCATGGCCCGGCGGCCCTCGCTCACGCCGCGCGCAGCGACCTCCTTGGCCCTGGCGATCGACGCCTCCCAGCCGCGCGTCTGGGCCTCGAAGTCCTCGAACGCGTTGAGCTGCTCGGTCACGGGCACGTTGAGGATCGGCGAGAGGTTCACGCCGATCTCGTGCCCGATCGCCAGCTCGAGGTTCGTCGCCAGCTCGGCCACGTTCGTCTTGCAGACGACCATGCCGACCGTGAAGGTCCGGCGGACCGTATCGTGAAGCTCGAAGCAGCGGAGCGCGTTGCGGAGGACGGTCTCGAAGCGGGCCCCCCTGCGCAGGCGCTCGAACGTCTCCTTGACGAAGCTGTCCATGGAGATCGACGCGTTGAGCCGGGGGAACTTCTTCAGCTTCTCGAGCTCGCCCGACGTGATCATGGTCCCGTTCGAGGTGAAGCCGAACACGAGGTGCGGGTTCGAGGCCGGGTCGAACTCGGCCACGAAGTCGCGGAACCGCTTGATCAGGAACGGCTCGCCGCCCTGCCACGTGAAGGCGTGCAGGTACGGGACTTTCGAGAGCACCTCGGGGACGACCTCGGCGCGGAGCTGCACGCCGATCGGCCGCTGGTGGTTCTGCGAGCAGTGCGGGCAGTCGATGTTGCAGTCGGCCGTCGAGATCATGGTGACCATCGTCGGCTGGTGCCCGACCACGGCGTCGCCGCGCCGGTACGACGCGTACGCCGCGCGGAGGTTCTCGGCCGACCGCGAGGCGTCCTCGAGCCGCTCGAGCGTCGCCTCGGCCCCGCCTCGGCGCGCGACGTAGGCCCGCCCGTTCGTGAGCACGTCGCTCCCGTCGGAGGACGAGAAGGCGAGCGTCTCGCCGTCGAGCAGGTAGCGACCACGACCAGCGCTGCGGACCTCGTCCATGGACGTGACGGCAGGCCCGAGCGCGACCCCGTCCTCGAGCACCTCGAGCGGCCCTTCGGCCTCGACGACATCGGGCGGGAGGCGCCAGCCGAAGCAGTGCCCGGCCTCGGCCCGGAACGGCCCCGGCATCTCGAACCCGGGCTGGAGCGCGCTCGTCCAGCGATAGGCCAGGCAGTCCTTGCAAGGGTGGCCCTCGAGGTCGCCGGACGCGTTCCGCCGGCGGAGGTCCTGGTAGGCCGGCCCGTTCCAGATCTCGTCGAGCGTCTGGACGTTGACGTTCCCGAGCGCCTTGCCCGTGTTGGCGTACGTCGTCCAGAAGCAGCACGGCACGACCTCGCCCGTGAGGTCGATCTGGAGCTGCTGCCACGGGTAGCCGCAGACGGACCGCTGCGTCGAAGCCAAGTCGCACCTCGCGGTCCCGAGGATACAAGGTCCGCGCTTCACCATGGTCGTTCGACCTCCCGGGTTTTCGCGGGGGCGTGAGTTCGCGCCCCGCGTCCGTGCCGCGCGGGCCCCGGGGCCGAGGTGGTATACCCCTGGCGGCTCGCGCCCGACGCGCAGGTGGCGCGGACAGCGGCTGGCTCGAAGGGGGCGCGTGACGGCGACGGGTGACGACGCGACCGAGGAGCCGGGTTCGGGAGCGGCCGACCCCGCGAGCGCCCAGGAGGTCGACGCGGCGGGCGACGACTTGGTCGTCCTTCGCTTCGACGCGGAGCAGCCCTTGGTCCCGATCCGGCGCGCTCGGCGAGTCACGGTGATCGGGGCCGGAGCGATCCCTCCCTGGCTGCGGCCGGCGCGGTGCGCGCCGCTCTCCGAGCTCCTCCGCCCTGGCGGGATCCCGGCGCTCCTGCACGAGCGGCCCCGCCGCGCCCTCGTGTGCACGCTCCGCGGGGTCACGGTCCGCGGGGTCCTCGCGGCGCGCCGCCACGGCGTCGAGTGGTTCCACCTCATGGACTCGTCGTCCTCGCAGTTCGTGTGCAACGCCCGGGGCGCCCTCGTGATCGCGGCGAAGCGAGAGGCCCAGCGCGCGCTCGGCCGTGCGCCCCTCCTCGCGCGCGGGCTGGAGCGGTGCTTCGGCTTCCGGATCAACCCGCGCTTCCCCTCGCTCGCCGCGACCGCCGAGGTCGCGCGGGCGGCGCTCGAGCTCGGACGGAGGCAAGGCCCACCCCCGCCGCACCCGCCAGGGCCGCTGCGGATCGTCCACTGCATCGGCGCGCTCGGGCCCGGCGGCGCGGAGCGCCAGCTCACCTACCTGGCCACCGCTGCGCGCGCGGCCGGGCACGACGTGTCGGTGCTCCTGACCTACTCGAGCGAGGGCGACGACGGCCACTACGCCCCGACCCTCGCGCGCGCCGGGGTCCCCGTCCACACGCTCGAGGCCCTCGCGCGCTGGCGGCCGACGCCGGCTTTGCGCGACCTCGCGGGCCGCCCGCTCGCGCCCGCGCTCCTCGAGCCCCTGGAGGAGCACGAGGCCTACTCGATCGTCGTGCCCCTGATCGAGGCGCTGGTCAGGCTCCGGCCGCACGTCGTCCACTGCTGGCTCGACGAGCCGAACGTCCTCGGCGGGCTCGCCGCGCTCCTGGTGGGCGTCCCGCGCATCGTGGTCAGCACGCGCAACGTGAACCCGACGAATTTCCCGCGCTTCCACAAGATCTGGTACGAGGGCGGCTACCGCGCGCTGGCCGACTGCGAACGGGTGGCCTTCGTAGCCAACTCGGCGGCGGGGGCAAGGGACTACGCGCGCTGGCTCGGCCTCCCCGTCGAGCGCTTCACGGTGATCCACAACGGCCTCCCTCCCGTGGGCCCCGCCCTCGACCCGGCGGCGCGAGCGCGCCGCCGCGCGGCCGCAGGGCTCGGCGAGGGCGACCTGCTCGTCGCCGCCGTGTTCCGCCTCGCGCGCGAGAAGCGCCCCGAGGACCTCGTGCGCGCGGTCGCGGCCGCGCGCGCGACGGCACCAGGGATCCGCGTCTGGCACGTGGGCGTAGGGCCCGGCGAGGCCAGCTTCCGCGCCGCGATCCGCGCGGCCGGGCTCGAGCACGCCTTCGTGCTGCACGGCCGCTGCGAGGACCCCTGGGCCCTCGTCGACCTGGCCGACGTCACCGTCCTCTGCTCGGCGCAGGAGGGGTGCCCGAACGTGTCGCTCGAGAGCCAGGCGCGGGGGATCCCCGTCGTGCTCACGGACGCGGGCGGCTCCGCCGAGACGGTCGTCGAAGGGGAGACCGGCTTCGTCGTCCCGGTCGGAGCTCCGACCGCCCTCGCCGCATGCCTCGTGGAGCTCGCGCGCGACCCCGCCCGCGCCAGGGCCATGGGTGAGGCCGGCCGCCGCTTCGTGGCCGAGCGGTTCTCGATCGAGGGCATGGTCGCCGCGTCGCTTGCGGCCTACTCCGCCGGCTCCGCGCGCGGCTGAGCCCGGCACCCGCAGGGCCGAGCTGCCTCCCCGGCCCAGGGCACGGCCGGCGCGCTTCCCGTGCCCCCCGTGGCGCGAGATGACGACTACGGGGCGACGCGCTGGGCGACGCCCTCTCCAGGCGGGCCGCCAGCGCGGCGTAGCGCGCGCGGCCGTGCGGAAGCCGTTGATCTCCGGTCGAGACGGGACGCGACTCTCGGAGAGCTTGGGCGACGACATTGCCGGCCGTGATCGTCGGGAGACCCCGACGAAACTCGTTGTCGAGCTCCGGCGAGCTGAGCGCCGAACGATCGCGAAGGCGCTGCGAAGGAGCAAGGACGCGGAGTCCGCACCCGTTGCTTGGCGGTCCTCGCCTACTCGCGTGGGGAAGGAACCGTCCGGGCGTCGAAGGCGCTCGGCTATGCCCCGTCCACGGCGATCGGCGCAGTCCGCCGGTACCTGCGAGACGGTAGGGCCGGTCTCACCGACAGGCGGAAAGACAACGGGGGGCCGAAGATCGTCGCCGACCTCTTCCAGGCGCTCGCCGAGATCCTCTCCAAGCACCCCGCCGACCTCGGCTCGGAGCGACCGACGTGGACCCGGGAGCTCCTGGCCCTCACCCTCGACCAGCTCGGAGTGGCTGAGGTCGGGGTCACGACGGTGTCGCGGGCCCTCGCGCGTCTCCGCGGCGAGTGGGAGGTCGCCAAGCCGATCGTCGGGTGCCCTTGGAGCGCCCGTCGTCGCGAGGAGCGCCTGCGCCAGATCCGCCGACTCGCGGCCCACCGCAGGTGAGGGGAGGTCGTCGTCCATGCCGACGAGATCGACGTTCACTTCAACCCGAAGATCGGGCGTGACTGGAGCCTCCCGCGCCGTCAGCCCCGCGTCCTGACGCCCGGGAAGACCGCCAAGCGGTACGTCGCCGGGGCCCTCGACGCCAGGACCCTCAGGCTCGTGTGGGTCGCGGCAGAGCGCAAGAACAGCGACCTGTTCATTGCCCCCCCCGCCTCGAGGCCGCCTACCCGGCCGCTCGGAGGGTCCACGTCGTCCTCGACGACTTCGTGATCCGCTCCTCGAAGAAGTCCGCAAGGGCGCTCGCGGAATCGAGCGGCAGGATCCGACTCCACTTCCTGCCGCCCTGCTGCCCCGACGACAACCGGATCGAGCGCCTCTGGCAGACCCGCCACGCCAACGTCACCCGCAACCACCGCCACGCCAACATGGAGTCGCTGATGGCCGCCGTCAGGCGCTGGCTCAAGCTCCCCGTCGCCCAGCGGACCGCCGCCGGTCGCGCCAGATACCTGGCGAGGCGCCTCGCGTCCCGAGCCGTCGCTCCACCGGGTCACCATCGTCGAATCCTGGACCCTGATTCAGTCGGCCTCGCACGTCCGGACAGCCCTCCGCGCGTCTCCGCGCGCGAGCAGCATGGCAAACCGGCATGGCACCCGCCGGAAGCCGGGTCGTGGCCCGTGGGCCCACGCGACCGCCCTGGCAAGCTCCGGGGGCCCCATGAGACGATCCACAGCGGGAGAGTTCTCGCCGAGGGACGAGTGAGCGACACGACCCAGGCCGGCCAAGGCGACTCGAGGGAGTCGGGAGAGCACGAGCCGACGCTGCGCTCCAGGTCCGGCCTCGTGCTGCTCGCCGGCATGGTCACCCTCTCGTGCGCCTTCGCGCTCGGGTCGAACGAGCTCGGTGGGCGCCTCGGCTTGCCGGAGCTGGCCCTGCGGAGCAACGCCGGGCTCCTGCTCCTCGCGGCCTGGGTGTGGACGTGCAACCGCGTCCTGGTCGGCCCTCGAGCGCGTCGGGCGCTGGCGGCCCTCTTCGTCCTCCTGGACCTCGGGGTCCTGATCGCCTGCACACGCCTCGGGGCCGCACTCGCGCTCCCCGGGTTCGACCTCTGGGGCATGGACGGGGTCGTCCTCGCCGTCCTCAACCTCTGGGCCTTCGAGCGCGCGGTGGACGGGAAGCGACGAGCCCTCACCTCGTTCGCCGCACGCACGGGCTTGCCCGCCGCGCGCGTCGAGGAGCTCGCCGGCCACTGCGTCCTGGCGCTCCTGCTCGTTGGCCTCTTCGCCCACCGCGCCTGGCTCAGCGTCGCACTCGGCACGCCCTTCACGACCCCCGACAGCCCCTCCTATCTCGCACCCGCGCTGTCCGATCCCGTCCTGCCCCTGTCGGAGATCCGGACGCTCGGGGTGCCATGGCTCTGCTCGCTGGGCCTGGCGCTCTGGGGCAACCTCTCCGGAGTCCTGGCCCTCCACAACCTGCTCTGGGCCGCCTCGACGGCCCTGCTGGTGTTCACACTCCGAGCTCGCATGAGGCTCGGCGCCTTGCCCTGGCTGGTCTTCCTGTACCTCTCCCTGACGCAGAAGAACTTGTCCTTCGAGCTCACGCTCATGTCCGAGCACCCGTCGCGCTGCCTCTACACCCTGTACTTCGCCGTCCTGGTCCGCTGCTGGGGCGAGTGCCGGACTCGAACGACCCTGGCCTTGACCGGGCTCACCATCGCGAACGTCCTCGTCAAGCCGACCGCGATCGTCCTCGTCCCGATCACCGGGCTCGCCTACCTCATGTTCCGCCTCCGAGACCCACGCTTGCCCTGGCGCACCGTCCTGCGGCAAGTCGCCCTCGCCGTCGCGCTCGTCATCGCGTTCCAGGCCGCATACGCGTCCGCATACGCGGTCCGGTTCGGGCGCTTCGCGACCAGCGCCTTCACCGGAAGCGCGCTCTTCTCCCAGGTGGGCCACCTCGTCGACCTCGACGCACCCACCCACCTCGAGCTCAAGGCGGAGCTCCGCCGCATCCTCCCGCGATACGTCACCAGTTACGTGAGCCGTGGGGTCCATGAGCCGAACTGGCTCGTGTTCGGCTCCCTGGACGACCGCCTTCGTCGCGACTTCGGTGACCTCAGCCCGGGAAGATCCGTCCGCGAGTACGTGGTCCGACACCGCGATCCGGCTCGAACCTTCCAGCAGCAGCTCGACGACCTGTTCAAGGAGCTCGCGGTCGAGGGGATCCGCGCCCATCCGGGGTCCTACCTCTCGCTCGCGTGCAGCGACTTCGTGCGGCTGTTCCGCGACGGGCTCGGCCCGTTCTACGGCGGAACGATCGACGACATCC
Source organism: Planctomycetota bacterium (assembly GCA_024711205.1). Lineage (GTDB taxonomy): Bacteria > Planctomycetota > J058 > J058 > J058 > JANJTH01. The sequence goes on from JANJTH010000259.1 coordinate 36,599, forward strand.
GGAGCGCTGGCCCTCACGCCTGCGGCCACGGTTCACCTCCCGCGCTGCGGCTGCATCGAGAGGTCGTCGTCCGGGAGGTCCGACATGCCTACGTCATCGCGGGCGCCCAGCCGCCTGACACGGCGGCTCTCCTCGGTCGCGCGCATGGGCCCCTGCCGCTTCCGCGTGGCCCCGCCGAGCTCTCGCGTCACCTCACGGAGATGAGCCTCTCGTTCTCCACGTTCATCGCCGAGCTCTGGAGCCGTTGGCGGGTCGGCTGGGTCCTGTTCGCCATGCTCCCCCTGGCCTGGCTCGTGCGCCGCGAGCACGGCGACGCACTGCGCCTCGCGACCTTGCTCCTCGTCACCGCGGCGGCCTACGGGGCGCTGCTCGCGCTGGTCTGCATCAGCGAGGTCGCACGGTTCGTCGCCAACGTCCAGGACCTCGTGTTCCTGGCCCTCGCGATCGTCGGCTGGGTGGAGCTCCGCGCAGTCGACGACCTGGTGGCGCGCGGCACCCGCTCTGCCCCGGAAGCCGTGAACGTGCCGCCGCTGCCCCCTCGGGACGAAGACCCGCGCGCCGAGGGCCCCGAGGTTGGCCGATCGGATCCTGTGGTGGCCGCCGGGGCCGAAGTGGGCAGCCCCGAAGCCGACTCGCAAGATTGCGATCCCCTCGCAGGGAGGTAGGCTCATGCCGACCTGGAATGGAGCTGGTGCGACGTGATCGACCGACTCATGGGCAAGAGGCCACGGCTCGTCGCGAGCCACGAGGACTCTCGGGCCATGGTGACGGAGTCCCTCGAGTTCCTGGCGAGCGTCAAGAACTACAACCACTGGATGGCTCGAACCCTGGCGCCGTTCGTGGGCGAGCGGGTGCTCGAGCTCGGCTGCGGCACGGGAAACGTCCTCGAGTTCTTCCTGCTCCGCGAGCGCCTGTTCGGGATCGACCTCGACCCCAACATGGTCGATTACTGCCGCGAGCGCTTCCGCGCGCACACGAACTGCCGCTTCGCCTGCGCGGACGTCCTGGCCGAAGAGGTCGCGCTCGACTTCACCCCCGACACCGTCGTCTCGCTCAACGTGCTCGAGCACGTCGAGGACGACCGGTCTTTGCTCCGCTGGAAGTTCGAACGGCTCGACCGCGGGGGGCGGCTCGTCGCCCTCGTGCCAGCGCACCCGGCGATCTACGGGGAGCTCGACGCGGCCGCTGGACATCACCGGCGGTACACGAAGAGCGAGCTCGTCGCGAAGGTCGAGGGTGCCGGGCTGCGCGTCACGCAGTGCTTCTACTTCAACGCCGTCGGCTTCTTCGGCTGGGGCCTCAACGCGCGGCTGCTCCGCCGACGCGAGCTCCCCACCCAGCAGGCGTTGTTCTACGACAACCACGTGGTCCCGCTACAGTCCTGGCTCGAGGGGATCGTCCGTCCGCCGTTCGGGCAGTCGCTGATCGTCGTCGGGCAGAAGTGACCCCGGAGAGGACGACGCCGGGCAGGGCCTGACCGTGGGCGCGTCGAAGCCTCCTGGCCCCCTGGGCACCGACATGGACTAAGCCGTCCGGCGCCCGCAGGGACCGGGCTGGTCGCGGCCGCGCACGGGCGCTAGCTTGTCGGCCGCCCGGGTCCCAGCCCGGCGGCTCCGACGGCGATCACGCCGGCGAAGGGATCCGCCCGCTTGCACGCCGCGTCCGAGATGCTCAGGTACCTCCTTCCTCGCCCTCGGCGCCGTCGCCTCGCGCTCCTCGCGGCCCTGCTGGCGGCCTTCGATCTCCTGGCGCTGCTCGCGGTGAGCCGCTGGGGGGGGCCCCTTGGACTGCCGAGCCTGGACCTGCTGTCCACCGACGGGGCGCTGCTGCTGCTCGTCAACGTCTGGGGGCTGGAGCGGCTCACGCGCGTGGGCCGCCTCGGCTGCGAGGCCCTGGCCGTCCGCCTCGGCATCGAGCGCGCGCGGCTCGCAGCGTTGACGACCTGGGTGGTCCTGGCCCTCATCATCGCGGCGGGCCTCGCGCACCGCCTCTGGCTGACCTTCGTCCTGGGTGCGCCCTTCACCCAGCCGGACAGCGCGTCCTACCTCGCGCCCGCACTGCTCGATCCGCTCCTCCCGCTCTCCGAAATGCGCACGCTCGGGACCCCGTGGCTCTGCGCGCTGGGGCTCTCCCTGACCGGGGGACCCTCGGGTCTCCTGCTCGTCCACCACGCGCTGTGGCTGGCCTCCACGCTCGCCCTGGTCGTGGCCCTGGCGCGCCGCCGCGAGCTCCGGCTCGTGGCCGTGCTCGTCGCCGCGTACCTGACGCTCACCCAGAAGAACGTTGAGTTCGAGCTCACGCTCATGTCCGAGCACGCCTCGAGGACGCTCTACGTGCTCTTCCTGGGCATCCTTGCGAACTCGTGGGGCCACTGCCGGACACGCGTCACGCTCGCATTGGCCTCGGTCGCGTGCGCGAACGTCCTGGTCAAGCCCACCGCGCTCGTGCTGTTCTCGTCCCTCGCGCTGGTCGTTGCGCTGTTCCGACGCATGTCGCCGGGGATCTCCTGGCGCAAGATCGCGGCCCAGCTCGGCCTCGCCCTCGCGGTCCTCGTCGCCTGCCAGGCGACCTACGCGCTCGCCTATCGCGCGAGGTTCGGCCGCCTGGCCACGAATGCCTTCACCGGGACCGCCCTGTTCTCTCAGGTCGGACACCTCGTGGACCTGGACCGGGTCACCCCGCGCGAGTTGGCCAGCGCGTTGCGCGCGACGCTCCCCGCCTACGCCGAGCGCTACGCGGCGCGAGGGCGGCACGAGGCCAACTGGCTCGCCTTCGGGACCCCGACGCCCGAGCTACTGCGCGACTTCGGGGAGGACAGCCCCTCGCGAGCGATCCGGGACCACGTCTCGGCGCACCGGGACCCGGCACGGACGTACATGCAGCAGCTCGACGACACATTCAGGGAGCTCGCCCTCGCGGGGATCCGCGCCCGGCCACATCAGTATCTGGCGCTCGCAGCGAGCGACCTCGTGTCCCTGTACCGGGATGGCGTCTCCACCTTCTACCCGTACGACGGGCCGGAGGCGCGGCACCTGGGCGCGCTCGCCGCGGGGTATGCCGCGCCCGCGGCGCTCGAGCGCCACCGCGAGGCGGCGCTCGAGCACTTCGGGCAAGCCTATCGTGAGGTCGAGCTCCCGGCGCCGCCCCCCGAAGCCCTCCTCGGGCGAGGGCACTCCGGGCCGCCCCTGCCGGCGCTCCCACTCGCCTACGGTCGCGCCATGGCCTGGGCCTCCATCGCCTGGTCCGAGCTGTTGCAGCAGCTCCTCCACCGCTGGCAGGTCGGCTGGCTGCTCCTCCTCGCATTGCCGCTGGCGTGGCGCCGCCGCGCGCAGGACGCGGACGCCCTGCGGCTCGTCCTGGTGACTGCCACGGTCGCCCTCGGATATGGGGTGCTCCTCGCGCTGATCTGCGTCAGCGAGGTCGGGCGGTTCGCCACGAACGTGCAAGACCTGATTTTCCTGGGCCTCTTCCTGCTCGGCTGGGTCGAGCTCCGCGCGGTCAATGCCTGGTTCGATGAGCCCCTGCTCGGCGCCCCCCCGGCCTCCGTCCAGGACCCCGCGGCCCACGTCGCGACCGCGCACCTCCGAGCCGACGCCCGGCCGGGCCCCACGAGCGTCGAAGGCCCCGGGCCGGTGACCGACGGGGCGCCCTGCGATGGATAGGCTCGCGGGCGCCGCGCTGCCCTCCGAGGAGCGCCGTGACCTCGAACGCCTTCCGCGAGAGTTCGCGCCCGGCGCGAACCACGAGAGCCCGCGGGCCACGGTCTCCGAGCCGCTCGACGCGCCCGTACGTGCCGAGTGCGACCGGGGGCCTCTCCGCTGGAGGGCCTGCCGACCGGTAGGCCGCAGGCCGCGCATGGACGGCCCGTGACCGAGGCCGCGGGAGCCCGGGCCTGGTGTCCGACGCCCGAGGGGGCGCCGATCGGGGCCCCCCCAGGGCCGCTCGCCCGCCCCCTCGTCCGCGCCGCCGCCGGTCTCGACCTCCTCGGCCTGGCGGCGATCCTCCACCACGCGCCCGCGGAGCGCCGGGCGCGGCTCATGCTCCTGGGCGCGCCGCTCCTCGTCGCGCTCCTCGCCCTCGCGGCCCGGCCCGGCGCCGGGCTCGCCCTCGCGCGCCGCCTCGGTTCCCGAGCGCTCGTCGGGGCTGGAGCGGGTCTCGTCGCGGCGCTCGCCCTGCTCGGCGCCCCGGCCCTCGCCCTGACCGTCGCCCCGTTCGCGGCGCTGGGGCTCGCCGACGAGGCGGTCCGCCGGCCCCGGCGGACCGCCGTGGCCCTCGCCGGGCTCGCGCTGCTCGTCGGCCTCTCCGTCCGGGTCGGGCTCACGCTTGCGGTCCCCTACCCGCTCGTCGAGCCCGACACGGCCGGTTACCTCGCCGGTCCCGACGCCTGGCTCGCGGGGGCCGCCCCGCGCTGGGCGATCGACTCGATCCGCACCCCGACCTTCCCCGGCTTCGTCACGGGGGCGCTCGCGCTCACCGGAAGCTACCCCGGGGTCGCGCTCGCCACGCACGCGCTCGCGCTCCTGGTCGCGGCCGGCGCCGCCGGCGTCGTCCTGCGGCGGGCAGGCCCGCTGCCCGCCGCCCTCGTCCTCGGCGCGCTGTGGGCCGCGCCCCGCGCCGCCCTCCTCGAGCACACCCTCATGAGCGAGGCGCTGCACGGCCTGTGCCTCACCGCGTTCGTCGTCCTGCTCGCCGGCGCGGTCCGGCGCGGCGCTCCCGCCGCCCCGGCGACGTGCGTCGCGCTCGGCCTCGCCACCGCCGCGGTCGCGCTCGCACGCCCGAACTCGCTCGCGACGGTCGCGCTCGCCCCGGCCGCGCTGGCCTTCTCCGGGCGCCGCGGTGCAGCGGCCTTCGTCGCTGCCGCCGCCGTCGTCCCCCTCCTCGCCTGGTGCACGCACAACGCGCTCCGGCTCGGCTTCTTCGGGCTCACGACCTTCTCGGGCGGCTCGCTGTTCGGCGTGGTCGGCCACAACCTCGACCTCGACCGGGGCCCGCCCCACGCGCAGGTGCGCGCGGAGATGCGCGCCGCGCTCGAGGCGCACAACGCGCGCCGCCCGCCGCATGACCCCGACGTGATCTGGCTCATGTACGCCCCCGAGGGCCCGATCCGGACCTCCGCGACGCTCGCCGCGCTCGACGCCCCCGCCCGGGACCGAGTCCTGGTCGACCTCGCCCGGGAAGCTCTCCTGCGGGCCCCGGGGGCGCTCGTCCGCCGCACGGCCGCGCAGTCCCTGCGCTTCAGCCTGGCCGAGCCCGCGGCGCTCCCTGCCTGGGACGCGCTCCAGGCGCGAGTCCGCCCCGGCGAGGCCACGCACGGCTACGCCTGGGCCTCCCCGGCCTTCGTCGACCCGCCCTGGGCGCGCGCGCTCGACGGACTCCCGTCCGAGCAGGTCTACACCACGCTCGCCTGGCTCCCTGCCCGGGTCGTGGCGCGGGTGGTCCCGTTCCACGTGACCGAGCAGCCGCTCCTGTTCGTCGCGTTCCTCGTGCTCGGCTGGCGGCACCGGCGCTGGCGGGCCCTGCTCTGGCCGGTGGCTCTACTCGGCCTGAGCCAGGCGGCGCTGTGCGCCGTGTTCAGCTATCCGGAGTCGCGCTTCCGCCTGCAGACCGTGCCGCTCACCGTGATCCCGCTCGCCCTGCTCCTCGGCGCCCGCCTGCGCGTGCTCATGCCGGCGCAGGCGCCCGAGGCTCAGCCCTCACCCGTGTAGGTCTCCATGGCCCAGCCCATGAACCGGCGCAGCCCCTCGTCGAGCGCGACCTGCGGCTCGTAACCGAGCTGGAGCCTGGCCTTGCGCAGGTCGGGGCAGCGCCGCATGGGCTCGTCCGCGGGGTAGCTGTCGGGGTACTCGACGACGTCGCGCGCGACCTTGCGGCCGAGCACGCGCTCGAGCCGATCGGCCAGGTCGTGGACCGAGATCTCGGGGCTCGCGCAGCCGATGTTGTAGGGCTCGCCGGGGAGGCCCTTGAGCACGACGAGCAGGAACCCGACCATGGCGTCCGTGATGTAGCTGAACGTGCGCGTCTGCTTGCCCGTCCCGTAGAGGCGCAGCGGGTGGTCCCCCTTGATCCGGTTCGCGAAGTTGGGGAGCACCCGGTAGTCGGTCTCCTGCATGCCCGGCCCGTAGACGTTGAACGGGCGGATGCAGTTCGTGTGCGTCCCGTAGCGCTGGTGGAACACGTAGCAGAGCGTCTCGCCCACGCGCTTGCTCTCGTCGTAGCAGGCGCGCGGCCCCTGGCAGGCCACGTTGCCCCGGTAGCTCTCGGGCGTGGGCACGTGCGCCGCGTCGGGGTCGCCGTAGATCTCGCTCGAGCTGAAGAACGTGAGCCGCGCGCCCTGCGCGCGCGCCAGCTCGAGCATGTTCCGCGTCCCGCGGACCGCGACCTCGAGCGTCTCGAGCGGGTAGGCCCGGTAGTAGAACGGGCTCGCGATCCCGGCCGCGTGGATCACGTAGTGCACCGGGCCGTCCGGCGCGTAGGGCTCGATCACGTCGTGGCGCTGGAACTCTACCCCGGGCAGGTCCGGGACGACGGCGCCCTCCTTGCCCGCCGTGATCAGGTTGTCGAGCAGCACGACGCGACAGGGCTTCGCGAGGTGGTGCCGGTTGAGCCGGCCGAACACCTCGGCGAAGTAGCGGCCCAGGAAGCCGCGCCCGCCGGTGAGCAGCACGGTCTTGCCGGCGAGGTCGGCCGCGGCGGGCGCGATCCGGGTCGCGATCTCGTCGATGTCCGAGGCGAGCACGGGGCCAGGGCGGGTGGTCAATGGACTTCGACCTCCGGGAGGGGCACGACGAACCGGCCGCCCGCCTCGGCGAAGGCGCGCTGCTTCGCCATGATCGGGCCGGCGAAGTTCCAGGCCAGGATCAGGAGCGTGTCGGGGCGCCGCTCGGCGAGCGCGCTCGACGGCACGACCGGCACGTGCAGGCCGGGCGTGTAGAGGCCCTGCTTGAGCGGGCTGTCGTCGACGATGAACTCGACCTCGTCGCGCCCGAGCCGGAAGTGGTGCATGAGCGTCGTCGCCTTGGCCGGCGCCCCGAAGCCCGCCACGCGCCGCCCCGCGGCGCGCTCGGCCGCGAGGACCTCCCGCAGCCGCGCGCCCTTGCGCTCGATGTCCTCGCCGAAGGCGCGCAGGCGCGCCGGGCGGTCGAGGCCCAGGGCCTCCTCGTGGGCGATCGCCGCCGAGACCGACGGGCGGACCGCGCGCGGGCCGCCCGCGAGCTGGGCCACGCCGCGGAGCGACCCGCCGTGCGTGTCGACGCGCACGGCGTCGATCAGCTCGAGCCCGTGGGCGCGCAGGAACGGGACGAGCGGCTTCACGGCGTGGTAGGCCACGTGCTCGTGGTAGATCGTGTCGAAGAGCGTCTTCTCGACCACGTCGACCAGGTAGCTCACCTCGAAGGCGAACAGCCCGTCGGGCGCGAGCAACGCCCGCACGCCGTCGGCGACCCCGCCCAGGTCGTCGACGTGCGCGAACACGTTGTTCGCCGTGACGACGCGCGCGGGCCCGAGCCGGGCTCGCAGGTCGGCCGCGAGCGCCGGCGTGAAGAAGGCCGCCTCGGTCGGCAGCCCGCGCCGCGTCGCCTCCTCGGCGATCGCCCGCGCCGGGTCGACGCCCTGCACGCGCTGGCCGGCGTCGGCGAAGAAGCGCAGGAGCGTCCCGTCGTTGCTCCCCACGTCCACGACGAGGTCGCCCTTCGCGAGCCCGACGTCGCGCGAGAGCGCGTCGGCGTAGCGGCGGAAGTGGTCGACGAACACGGGCGAGGTCCCCGAGACGTAGACGTAGTCCTCGAACAACCGGCGCGGGTCGACCACGTCGCGGAGCTGCGCGTGCCCGCAGCCGCCGCACACGAACACGTCGAGCGGGAACCGCTCCTGCGCCACGTCCGGGCTGCGCACGAACTCGTTGGCGGGCGGCGTCGGGGCGAGCTGGAGCGCGAGCTCGAGGTCCGTCCCCCCGCACAGCCGGCAGTCGGGGCGCCGGCGGCAGCCGCCCGCCGTCACGCGCGCGCTCCGCTCGCGGCGCGCGGAGTGGTCGCCGGTGCCCCTCCGTTCGCCGTCGCCGCGGGCGCCGGCGTCAGGTCGCGCGGTGCAAGCCCCGGTCCGGGCCGCGTGCGGAGCGCGCGGAGGACCGGCGCCAGCGGCGAGCGCTCGCGGGCCCAGCCGCTCACGATCGCCTGGATCACGGCGACCGTGTGGTGGGCCCGGATCTTCTTGCCCTGCGCGTAGGTCCGCCCGTGGTAGTTGATCGGGACCTCGTAGATCACCTCGGCGCGCGGCACGATCTGCGAGAGGATCTCGGCCTGCTGCTCCCAGCCCGACGTCCCGAGCGCGCCCACGTCGAGGAGCGAGCGCCGGAACAGGAGGTAGCAGGTGTAGATGTCGGTGAAGGTCGTGTTGTTGAACACGTTGAACGTGAGCGACAGGACCTGGTTCCCGACCTTGTGCCAGAAGTAGTGCACGCGCGTGAACTGCGGCGCGTTGAGGCGGCTCCCCATGACGAGGTCCGCGTCGTGCCGGAGCACGGGCTCGAGGAGCAGCCGGTAGTCGTCGGGCTCGTACTCGAGGTCCGCGTCCTGGAAGAGCACGTAGTCGCCCGTCGCGGCCTCGAGCCCCGCCTTGACCGCCGCCCCCTTGCCCCCGTTGACCGGCATCTGGAGCAGGCGCGCGTAGAGGTCGGGGCGCGCGAGCAGGAGCTCGAGCGTCCGGTCGGTCGAGCCGTCGTCGACGACGATCACCTCGAGCTCGACGCCATCGATCCGCTGCCGCGCCACGCGCGACAGCAGTTCGACGATGGTGGCCTCCTCGTTGAAGGCCGGGACGATCACGGACAGGCGGATCACGCGCAGCGTTCTACCGGCGAGCGGGGGCGGGCACAAGCCGTGACCGCGGACGCGTGCCGACGCCCGGCCGGGCCGCCCGCGACTCCGGCCCGTCCCTGCACCAGCGCCATGTCAGACCCGCCGGGCGAGCCGCGCCAGGTCGTCGCCGCGGGCGCGCGCGAACCGGCCGAGGAACCCCGCCGGGCCGACGGGGCGCGGCGCCTCCGCCTCGGCGAACAGGTCCCCGTAGGCCGCGACCACCGCGTCGAGCGCGAACGCCGCCGACCGCCGCCGCGCGCGCTCCCCGAGGGTGGCCCGCCGGGCCGGGTCGAGGAGCAGGTCGGCGACCGCGCGGGCGAGCGCGTCCGCGTCGTCGCCCGGCACGAGCACGCCGCAGGGGACCTCGCCCGGCTCGTCCGGGCGTTCGCCACCCTCGGGGACCGCGCCGCCGCCGGCGCCCACGTCGGGCCCGGGGCCCGCCCCCGGCTCGGGCGTGAGCGCCTCGCGGTTCGCGGGGAGGTCGGAGGCGACGATCGCCGTCCCGGCCGCCATGGCCTCGAGGAGCGCGTTCGAGAGCCCCTCGGCCCGCGAGGGCAGCACGAACACGCTCGCCCCGCGCAGGAGCCCCGGGACGTCGTCGCGGCGCCCGAGGAAGACGACCGAGGCGCCGATCCCCAGCGCCTCGACCTCGCGCCGCAGGGCCGCCTCCTCGGGCCCCTCGCCGGCCACGAGCAGGCGTGCCTCGGGCGCCCGCGAGAGGACCCGCGGCCAGGCGCGCAGGAGCCGGTCGAGCCCCTTCTGCCGGTCGAGCCGCCCGACGAACAGCGCGGTCGGCCCCGCGCCCGCGGGGCGCACGAGCTCGGCCCGCGCGACCGCGGCGAGGTCCACGCCGTTGGGGATCCGCGCGACGCGCGCGGCGGGGAACCCGGCCGCGAGGGCCTCCGCCTCGACCTCGCGCGACGGGCACACGAGCCGGCACCCGGCCAGGTCCGCCGCGACGACCGCGCGGTCCGACGGCGCGAGCCGCGCGAGCGCCGCCATGTCGCCCTCCGCGCGCGCGCACGCGAGCTTGACCACGACGGGCGCGCCGAGCAGCCGCCCGAGCCGCGCCCCGATCGCGCCCATCATGAGCTGCACGGCGTAGAGCACGCGCCAGCGGTCCCGCCGCGCCCACAGGACCGCCGCGGCCGCGGCCTCGAAGCCGGCGAGCGGGAGGCGCACGACCTCGACGCCGTCGCGGACCTCCTCCCAGCGCGCCGGGAGCGCCCACGCCCCGGGCGCCGTGCACGTGAGCAGCGTGACCGGCTCGCCCCGCGCGACGAGCCCGCGCGCCAGCGCCATGGCCTGCCGCTCCATGCCGCCCAGCCCGTCGACGTCGCGCACGAGGACCGCGACCCCCCGGCCCGCGCCGGGGCCGGCCCCCAGGCGCGCCACGCGGCCGCCCGCGATCGCGAGGCTCGAGCGCGCCGCCCGCCCGAGCAGGCGCGCG
>JANJTH010000260.1 GCA_024711205.1 Planctomycetota bacterium
CCAACGCCCGCGCGATCTCGTCGTGCTCCACCCGCCGACCTCGACGCTCGCCCCGCCACACCACCGGGCCGCCCGCGCGACCCGCCCCTGGACGCTACCCGATCCGCCCGGCCCGCGCCCCCCGCCTCCGGGGCGGCCCCGCTGCCGGTGATCCTCGTCAATCCCACACCCGACCAGAAGATTGAAGATGGTGCGTAACTGGTCCACCAAGACCACGCATGGGACGTGCCGGCTCCGACACTTCAAGAGCGGAAGAGCGTCGTCGGGCAGGAAGAATTGCCCGAGGAGGATCTCGTGTCGCCTGGCACGCCGATAGGCAGCTCTGCCTTGTCGTTGTCGTGCCCCACCCGAAGCGACCCGCCCGCCGACCGCCGGGAGACAGCTCGGCCGGGAATGGTCTTGCACGAGGGGGAGCAGGTCAACGTGAAGTCCGACGGAGAACGAACAGAGCGGACACGACCGAAAGTTCTTCATCAGACATCCTACGGAAGCGGTGCGCTAGGCGCTGCCGGAGCGCAGGGTCGACCGGCGCGCGCATGCCGACGTCGACCTCTAGCACCTCGCAACCGGACTCCTGGAACAGCCGACGAAGTTCGCCAAGGCGGAGCCGATTCGTGAACATGTGGGCTTGGTCTGGACGCTGGAACGACCGCTCCCACGCCTCGTCGGACATGGTCAGAGACTCATGCGGGCGCGAAAAGTCGCGGTGGTCGCGCAGGTCGACCTGATGGAGCGCCAAGCCCCCGGGAGCGAGCACCCGCGCGGCCTCCCGCGCGGCCGTGGCCGGGTCGCGAAAGTGCTCGAAGGCCGCGTGCGAGAGCAGTAGGTCGAACGCGCCGTCGGCGAAGGGCAAGCAGGACGCATCGACCGGGTGCAGGAGCGATACCCGATCGGAGTCCAGGCGAACCTCGGGTCCCGACAAGTCGGCCGCAGCGTCGAAGCGCCGGAGTGCGAGCTCGGTCTCGCCAGGATCCGACTTGAACGGGTTCATTGCAAAGAGGTTCCGAGCGCGTCGATAGATCGCGGATCGGGTCGTGAGCGCGGGGTAGAGGTCGACCGCAGTGTATTGCGCAGCGCCGTGCGCATGCAGGAGCAGGCCCGGAATCAGGGTGTAGCCCGCGCCGAGTTCAAGGACTCGGGCGCCCTCGAATCGTGCCCCGACGCGGGCAAAGATCTGCAGCCAGCGTGCTGCGAGGGATACGCCGTACTCGCAGCAGTGAGGGTCGGCGGACGGTATAGGGCAAAGAGCCTCGTGAGCGGATTGAACCGCGTCGAGTTGCGAGCCGTTCAACCCGCCCGGGGATGCCGCGGTCGCGGCCCGTGATCCGTCGCCCCCCTCGTGGAGCAAGCTCACGATGACCCTGCGAGCGAGTTCTAGGCGCTCCTCCGAAGCCAGAGACGCGCTAGAGGCGAGCAGAACCTCGAGGCGTCCGGGCGGCGCAAAGCGCGCCAACAAGCCCAACGTCAACGCACGGAGCCCGCTCAAGCGCCTCAGACGTGCCTGGAGCCAACTGAGATCGGAGTCGAATCCGCGCAGATTCACGTCTTAGCTCGCTCAGGGCCACCTGCACGCGGTGCCGCCGTGACGTCAGGCAGGGAGGCCACGAGGGCCCAGTCTACTCTCAAGCAAACACTCGGCGCACTAAAGAGCGCTACACTCTTACGAGCCCTACAGGGGGCGCAACGGCGCCGGAGGATAATCCGTCGTTGGGCCATACTCCATTGCCTAGGCTCGCTGTCACGCGCCCACGATTGAGCGTGGAGACCGCGGCGAGGAGGTTCTCTCCGACGATAAGGTAGCAACCCCGGAGCATGGGCCAGAGGAAGGCTTCGTCGAGGAGCGTCCCGTGCGCCCGGCGCGAGTGAGGCACGACGAACGCCCGGCAGACCCCAGGGGGCGAGCGTGACGAGCCAAAATCGGGCTGTAACACCCCGAGCGGCAATCGCCCCGGGCGCGTCGTCCAAGGCTTGAACAATCATTGCGTCGACGCTCTTCGGGATCGCGACTACGAACTCGCAGCCTGCAAAGGAGGAGGCGACGGCGAGCGTAGCGAATCGTAGGGAAATGCGAGCAGTACCAGGGCGCACTTGGATCGCTTCCGATTCTACTGCGATCGTTCAATGCGCAAGCCGGAACCCGTAAAGCCACGCATGGACGGACTCCAACTGACAACTCGACCGTGCACTCCATGCACTCCAACTCCAATGCCCTCCCCGAGCCATCGCGCGCTTGTCCGTGCCCACCGGATCTACAAGTTGAAGCCGATCCTTCTGCGTCAAGCGATCTGCGACCCACTCTGCCATGTTCCCCGCCATGTCCATGACCCCGAAAGGGGAGGCCCCAATGGGCACACTCCCGACGGGCCAAGGCGTCAGATTCCGGTCGTCGTAGCCTTCGACGTAGCTGAAGCCCTTCCCTTCGGGAAACGCCCTTTGGAAAGTCTCGTCCGCGACGTTCGCCACCGGCAACAAGCGTGACGGAAATCCGCCACCCCACGGATAGGTCCGACCGTCCGTGCCCCGCGCCGCATACTCCCACTCCGCCTCGGTGGGGAGTCGCCCACCGGCCCACCGGCAGTAGTCGTCAGCCTCGTCGCGCGATAGGCCGTCGATCGGGTGTTCGTCGGTCACGGACCCTTCCACAGGTTCCGAGTGAGTCCAGCGCCTTACCTTCCTCCCCTTCCCCGTCGCGTCGCAGTAGCGGTCGAACTGCCCCCAGGTCACCTCGTACTTGCCGATGTAGAAGCCCTTCGTCAGGGTCACGTAGCGCTCGGGCTTCTCGTTCTCCTCGAGGTCGCTCCCCATGATGAACGTCCCCGGCGGGATCCAGATCAGCTCGGAGCCGTCCCGGGCGTTGAAGACCTTCCCCTCGCGGACCACGATCGGCGACCCGCCGTCGGGCTCGGCCGGGACGCCGTCGCCCGGCTGCGCGACCGGAGCGGCAGCCGGCGGCGGTGCTGGCGCCTGCGGCTGCGCCGCTGGCGGGAGCGCCACGAGCTCGCCCGCCCCGGACGACGCCACGGCGGCGACGTCGCCGGCTCCCTGATCCCCCGCGTTCGCCCTCCCGGCGCCCCGGAACGCGGCCACGCCCGCGGCCGCGGCGGCGACGACCGCCGCCGCGATCCCGAGCGGCGCCGCGAATCGCGCCCGCTGGCGCCTGGGGCGACGTGGCCGGGGGGTGCGCTGCAGGGCCTCCACCGGCTCGTCGGCGAGGAACCGCCCGAACTCGAGCGTGAGCGTCGGGGCCCCGCCGTAGCGCTTCGTCCGGTCCGGCTCGAGGCACTTCCCGAGGATCGCCTCGAACGCGGGCGGGGTGTCGGGGCGGAGCTCGCGCAGCGGCCTGAGCTGCTGATCGACCTTGCGCCGGAGCACGAGCACCGGGTGCGGGGCCTCGAAGGGGGCGACCCCGCACGTGGCCTCGTAGAGCGCCGCCGCGAGCCCGTAGAGGTCCGCGCGCCCGTCCACGTCGTGCCCGTTGAGCTGCTCCGGCGCCATGTAGGCGATCGTCCCGACCGTCGTCCCCGCCGCCGTGAGCGTCGTCCCGTCGAGGTCGCGCGCGATCCCGAAGTCGGTCAGGCGCGCCGTCCCGTCGCGCGCGATCATCACGTTCGACGGCTTCACGTCGCGGTGCACGACCCCGGCCGCGTGGCACGCCGCGAGCCCCCCCGCGAGCTGCTGCCCCCACGCCGCCGCCTGCCGCGCCCCGACGCCGCCAGGGTTCGCCGCGATCACCGCGTCGAGCCCCTCGCCCTCGACGAGCTCCATGACGAGGAAGGGCTCGCCGTCGTCCGTCATGCCCGCGTCGAACACCTGCACGCAGGACGGGTGGCGCACGCGCGCCATGACCTCGGCCTCGCGCGCGAAGCGCGCCTGGCGCTGCAGGACGACCTCCCGGGTGGCCGCCGGCACCCGCTGGAGCTTCACCGCGACCGGGCGGGTCAGGACCCGGTCGACGGCCCGGAACACCGTCCCCATGGCGCCCGATCCGAGCTTCTCCTCGAGCTGATAGCGCCCCCCGAGCACGATCGGCTGCCCGGGCCCGGGACGCACAGCCGCGGCCGGGGGCGCCGCCTGCCGGGGCGCCGGTCGGCCCGCGCCCGGCGCCCCGGTGAGACCGGGCCCGAGCGCCGCGAGCCTGGCCTCGTCGAGCCCGCCCAGGCGGGCGAACACCTCGCGGGGCGGCATGGCCTCGACGCCCGGAACGCCCGCGGCGAGCGCCGCCAGGTAGGCCCGCACCCGCTCGTAGCCCGCCTGCTCGAGGACTCCGCGCCGCCGCGCGTCCTCGGCCCACGCCAACGCCCGCGCGATCTCGTCGTGCTCCACCCGCCGACCTCGACGCTCGCCCCGCCACACCACCGGGCCGCCCGCGCGACCCGCCCCTGGACGCTACCCGATCCGCCCGGCCCGCGCCCCCCGCCTCCGGGGCGGCCCCG
>JANJTH010000277.1 GCA_024711205.1 Planctomycetota bacterium
GGGCTCGGCCACGCGCGTGGTGATCCTCACCACCTTCGCGCGCGCCGGCTACCTTCGGCGCGCGCTCGAGGCCGGCGTGCGCGGGGGCGAGGAGGAGGCGGCCCGCGCGCGGCTCGCGCGCCTCGAGGCCCTGCTCGGCCCGCGCCGCCGGGCCCGGACCTGCGCCGCGACGGGCGCCTGACGCGCTCGGCCCCGGGCCGGCGCGCCGGCCCACGGCGGCCTGCTACCCTCTCGCGCCGGAGGGGTCCCATGCCGTCGCTCGCGCGCGCCGCGTCCTCGCTCTCGCTCGTCCTCGCGCTGGGCGGGGTCGCCCGCGCCCAGGGCGGCCCCGCGGTCGAGCTGCCCGACCCGACCGGCGTGTGGGCGGTCGAGGGCGGGGGCACCGTCGCGGTGGAGCCCGCGGCGCGCGGCGACGGGCGGTTCCACCTCGCGTGGGACACGCCCGCGGGCAAGTACGAGGGGATCGGGCTCCTGCGCGGGACCGAGCTGATCGTCGGCTGGGGGCGGGGCGCCGCCGGCGTGATGCTCGCGCGGCGCGAGGGCCCGGGCTGGGCCGGCGTGTGGACGACGCCCGGGCAGGCCGACCTGCAGCTCGGCGAGGAGGCCTGGCCCGGCGCCGACCTGCTCGGCGCGCGGGAGGTCACCGGCAAGAACCCGCGCGGGACGGCCTACCGCGGCCGGGTGGTCGCCGAGCGGCGCGGGGACGTGGTCCACGTGCGCTGGACGACCGGCGACGGCGAGCACGCGGGGGTCGGGCTCGCGCTCGACGCGGAGCGGGTCGCGATCGGCTTCGGCGCCGGGAACTTCGGGGTGATCGTCTACGACCTGTCCGGCGGCGACGACGTGACGGGCCGCTGGTGCGCGCAGGCGGACGAGCGGTTCGGGGTCGAGAAGCTCCGGCGGCGCTCGCGCGGGCCGAGCGGGGTGTGGGCCGTCGAGGCCGGCGGCACGCTCACGATCCGGCCCGCCCCGCGCGGCGACCGGCGCTACCTGTGCGCCTGGGACGCGCCGAGCGGGGCCTACGAGGGGATCGGCCTGCTCCGCGCCGGGCGGCTCCTCGTCGGCTGGGGCAAGGGCGCGGCCGGCGTGATGATCGCCCGCCGCGACGGCGACGGCTGGTCGGGCGAGTGGGTGACGCCGGCGCTGGCGGACGAGCGCCTGGGCGCCGAGGCGTGGGCCGGCGCGGCGCTCGAGGGCGAGCACGCGGTCACGGGCACGAACCCGACCGGAACCGCCTACCGCGGGCGCGTCGTGGTCGAGCGCAAGGGCGACGTCCTGCACCTGGCCTGGACCGTCGGGACGGAGGAGCACGTGGGCGTCGCGATCCCGCTCGGCGACGACCACCTCGCGATCGCCTTCGGCCGGGGCGCGTTCGGGGTCGCCGTCTACGACCTGAGCGGCGGCGACGCGGTCGAGGGCCGGTGGTGCGCGCGGAAGGGCGAGCGCACCAGCCCGGAGCGGCTCACGCGCTCGCGCTGACGCCCGCAGGCGGCGCGCCGCCCGCGGGGCGGGCGCGCCAGGCCTCGACGACGAGGAAGAGCGCGAGCCCGATCAGCGCGAGCGCGGCGAGCCCGTTCATGAGCGTGGCGAGCGCGAGCCCGCCGTCGGGCCCGCGCGCGCCCGCGAGCCCGCCCCAGGCCAGGCGCGCGAGCGCCCACAGCGTCATGCCGAGCACGAACAGGCCGGGCACGAGCGTGAACCAGGGCGGGCGGCCCGTGCGCGCGAGCCACACGCTCACGCCGAGGAGCGTGAGCGCGGCCAGGAGCTGGTTGCTCGCCCCGAAGAGCGTCCAGAAGGCCACGTAGCCCTTCGCCTCGGGGTCGGCCCCGAGCACGATCGCGAGCGGGAGCGCGATCGTCGCGAGCGTGCCCGCGGCCGCGCCCGCGCGCCCGCGCCAGCCGAGGAGCTCCTGCAGGACGTGGCGGCCGAGGCGGGTCGCGACGTCGAGCGTGTCGAACACGAAGGTCGAGAAGGCCATGGCGCCGAACACCGTCGCGACGAGCAGGTGCTCGCGGCCGACCACGACGCAGAGGAACTCGCCGATCCCGCGCCCGTAGACGGCGCCGGGCCCGCCCTCGGGGGCCGCGACGATCATGACGGTCCCGAGCGCGACGAGCGCCACGAAGGCCTCGAGGAGCATGCCGCCGTAGCCGACGGCGGTCCCGTGCGTCTCGCGGTCGAGCTGCTTCGAGGTCGTCCCGCTGCACACGAGCCCGTGGAAGCCGCTGCAGGCGCCGCAGGCGATCGTGACGAACAGGAACGGGAAGAGCAGCCCCGTGGGCGTGGGCGCCCCGTCTGCGCCCGTCTGCACGAGCCCCCGGAACGCCGGCTGCTCGACCGTGAACCCGCCGAACAGGAGCCCGACCGCGCCCGTCGCGAGCACGAGGTAGAGCACGAACCCGCCCAGGTAGCCGCGCGGCTGCATGAGCGCCCACACGGGCACGAGCGAGGCGACGAAGCAGTAGGCGAGGATCACGACGCCCCAGGCGAGCTTCGGGTGGACGGCGCCGCCCGGGGCGAACGCGAGCCAGGTCGAGCACTTCGTCCCGAGCCAGACCACGCCCAGGGTCGCGGGGACGAACACGACGGTCACGAGCCAGAGCGGCGGCGAGAAGCGGCGCTGCACGAGGCCCATGACGACGGCGAGCACGAGGTAGGCCGCGCTCGCGAAGGCGACCGCGCCGCCGCGCTCGAAGTCGACGCGCACGCCGTCGAGCTCGTCGATCCGGCCCACGAACGTGCTCGCGGTGACGTCGGTGAACGCGACGATCACGTAGACGAGCGCGAGCCAGATGAACGCGAGGAAGGCGCCCCAGGCGCGGCGCCCGAGGTGCTCGCGGACGACCGCGGCGATCGTCTGCGCCTCGTGGCGGACGGACGCGACGAGCGCGCTCAGGTCGTGGACGGCGCCGATGAAGATCGAGCCGAAGACGACCCACAGGACGCAGGGCAGCCAGCCGAACTGCGCGCAGGCGAGGATCGGGCCGACGATCGGCCCGGCCGCGGCGATCGCGGCGAAGTGCTGCCCGAGCAGGTAGCCGGGGGCGGCGGGCTCGTAGTCGAGCCCGTCGCGATGCGTGTGCGCGGGCGTCGGCGCGTCCGGGTCGAGCCGGTAGAAGCGCGCGAGCAGCCGCCCGTAGAGGGCGTAGCCGAGCGCGAGGCCGCCGAGGACGAGGACGGTCAGGAGCGGGAGGGGCATGGGCGCCCAGAGGACCAGCCCGGGCGGGGTCCGGTCAAGCCGTCGTCAGGGCGCGACCGCCCGCCGGTGGCGCCGCCCGGACGCGCGCACGTCCGCAGGAGGAGGGCGAGGACCGGGCGCGGCGCCGGCGCGGTCGGACCCGCGCGGCGTCGCGCCCCGGGGGCCACGGGAGCGCGTCGACGGTGACCCGCCCGCGCGCGTCGGGCTGGGTGAGGTCCACTCCGCGCGCGGGCCGGGCTCGGCCGGCCCCCCTGCGGTCGGTCCGCC
>JANJTH010000322.1 GCA_024711205.1 Planctomycetota bacterium
GCGCCGGGTCGCGCGCGCGGGCCCGGGGTCGAGCGCGGGGGCGACGGGGGCCGCGGCGGCGGGCGGGGCGCTGGCCGCTTGCGTCGGGGGCGCGTCGGTCGGCGGGCAGCCCTCGCCCGCGTCCTGCACGGGGAGGAGGAAGTCGAGCTCGGGGCGGGGGCCCCGCGCGAAGGCGCGCGCGACGCGCGCCGGGTCAAGCCGCTTGCTGGACACGGTCGCCTCCGCCTGCTCCGCCGCCCGACGCCGGGAGCTCGTCCGTGCCCGTCGAGGCGGGCGCCGCCGGCGCGGCCCGCGCCGACAGGATCGACCACACCTCGCGGGCCAGGTCGCGGTAGGCCTTGGCCGCGCGCGAGCCGGGGGCGTCGGCCGTCACGGGCCGCCCGCGCGCCTGCGCCTCGCGGACCTTCGTGTCGACGCCGACGATCACCTCGCTCACGTCGGCGCCGAGCTCGGCGCGGAGCTGCTCGAGGACGGCCCGGCAGATCCCGTTGCGCTGGTCGAACAGCGTCGGCACGAGCCGGATCGCGAGGTCGGGGTTGCGGCGCTCGCGCACGAGCTCGACCACGTCGAGGAGCTTGACGACCCCGCGCGCCGAGAAGAACTCGCACTGCACGGGGACGAGGACCAGGTCGGCCGCCGAGAGCGCGTTGATCGTGAGCGGGCCGAGCGAGGGCGGGCAGTCGATCACCGCCACGTCCCAGGTCGCGGCCGCCGCGCGGAGCTTGCGCTTGAGCGCCTCGTCGAAGCCGATCTGCCCGAACAGCTCGCCCTCGGCCTGCGCGAGGCGCGGCCCCGCGGTCACGACCGACAGCCGCTCGAGCCCCGCCCCGCGGGCAGGCCGCGCCGCGAGCGCGAGCGGGGTCCGCCCCGTGAGCACCTCGTAGGCGCTCGGGCCCGCCCCGTCGAGCTCCGCCTCGTCGAGGCCGAGCCCGAGCCCGAGGTTGGCCTGCGGGTCGAGGTCGATCGTCACGACGCGCCGCCCGTCCTGGGCGAGGCTCGCGGCGACCGCCGCGCAGGTCGTCGTCTTCGCGACGCCGCCCTTCTGGTTCGCCACCGCCACGACGCGCACGGCCGTCCTCCTCGGCCGCGGCGAGCCCGCGACCCCACCCCGCCCTATCGGCGCGCCCGAGCGCGTCGCTTGAGCGGCGCGTCATGGACCTCCCGCCGCTGTGCGGCCCGCGCGGGTCGGCTACCCTGCGGCGCGTGGAGCCCGAGGCGACGCCCCCCCGTCCGCTGCGCTTGGCCGTCGTGTGCCCCTGCTACGACGAGGCGGCGGGGGTCCGGCAGTTCTTCGCGCGCCTCGCCCCGGCGCTCGCGGAGCTCCGCCCCGCCGTGGACGCGCGGGTCCTGTTCGTCGACGACGGGAGCGCCGACGGGACGCTCGCGATCCTCGAGGAGCTGGCGCAGGAGCACCCGGAGGTCGCCGTGTGCGGTTTCTCGCGCAACTTCGGGCACCAGGCGGCGGTGAGCGCCGGGCTCGAGCTCGCGGCGGGCGCCGACGCCGTCATGGTCCTCGACTCCGACCTGCAGCACCCCCCGGAGCTGATCCGCGAGTTCGTCGCGCGCTGGCGCGAGGGCGCGGACATCGTGCACGGGGTCCGCCGGAGCACCGCCGACGCGGGGCCGCTCAAGCGGCTCTCGTCGGCGGCCTTCTACGCCGTGTTCAACCGCCTGTCCGACGTCGCGCTGCGCGAGGGCGCGGCCGACTTCTACCTCCTCTCGGGCCGCGTCCGCGCGGTGCTCGCCGCCATGCCGGAGCGCGCCCGCTTCGTGCGCGGGCTCGTGGCCTGGGTCGGCTTCCGGCGCGCCGAGCTGCCCTACGACGCGCCGGCCCGGGCGGCCGGCGAGAGCAAGTACGGCCCGCTCCGCATGGCGCGCATGGCCCTCGACGCCGTGCTCTCGTTCTCGGTCGCCCCGATCCGCCTCGCGACCCACGCCGGCCTGGCGGTGAGCGCGCTCGGCGCGCTCTACCTGGCCTACGTCGTCGTGCGGCACCTCGCCTACGGCGACCTCGTGCAGGGCTGGGCGTCGCTGCTCTGCGTGACCCTGATCCTCGGCGGGGCCCAGCTCCTGTTCATCGGCCTGATCGGCGAGTACCTCGCCCGCGCCTACACCGAGCTGAAGGCGCGCCCGCTCTACGTGCTCGCCCGCCCGCTCGCGGGCCCGCTCTGGCCCGCCGACCGCGAGCCCCCCCGTGGACCGGCCGCCTAGCCCCGGCGAGCTGTGCCACGAGCGGCTGGGCGACCGGTTCGCCGCGGCCCTCTCGAGCTACGACACCCGCCGTCGGGTCGAGGTGCTCGTGGACGAGCTGCTCGGCGTGGAGCCGCTCCGCGGGCGACGCGTGCTCGACGCCGGCTGCGGGCTCGGGTTCTTCAGCGAGCGCCTCGCGGCGCGCGGCGCGGACGACCTGCTCGCCGTGGACATCGGCCCGGGGCTCGTCGAGCGGACGCGGCGCCTCGTCGGCTGCCGGGCCGAGGTCGCCGACGTGCTCGCGCTGTCGCGCCGCTACGGGCCTGGCTCGTTCGACGTGGTCGTGTCGTCGGAGTGCGTCGAGCACACCCCCGACCCCGTCCTCGCCGTGCGGGAGCTGGCGCGGGTCGTCGGCCCCGGCGGCTGCCTCGCGCTCAGCACCCCGAACCTGCTCTGGTGGCCGGTCGTCGCCGGGGCCACGCGCGCCGGGCTCCGCCCCTTCGACGGGCACGAGAACTTCCTCTCGTGGGGCGGCCTCCGGCGGGCGCTCGCCGCCGAGGGCCTCACGATCGAGCGCGAGCTGGGGCTGCACCTGTTCCCCTTCCAGCTCCGCCTGCACCGCCTGTCGCGCTGGTGCGACGCGCGCCTGCAGGCGCTGCGCCCGCTCATGATCAACATGTGCGTGCTGGCCCGCCGCCCGGGGACGCGGTGACCCCGACGCCGCTGCGCCGCGGCTTCGTGCTCGGCGCGGCCGCGGTGCACCTGGCCCTCGCCTGCCTCGTGTTCCGCCGCCTGCTCGCGGGCGAGACCCTCTTCGCGGGCGACGTCTACAAGTACTTCCTCCCGGTCTGGCTCGAGGTCTCGGCGCAGCTCCGCGCGGGCGTGCTGCCGGCCTGGAACCCGTCCTGGTCCTGCGGCGCCCCGCTCCTCGGCTCGCTGGCGCCCGCGGCGCTCTACCCGCCCGTGGTCGCGGCGGCCTTCCTGCCGCCGCTCATCGGCTTCAACCTGTGCGTCGCGCTGCACGCGCCGTTCGCGGCGCTCGGCCTGACCCTGTTCCTGCGCCGCCTGGGCGCGGGGCAGGCGGCCGCCGTCGTGGGCGGCGCCGCCTTCGGCGGCTCGGGGTTCGTCCTCGCGCTCACGACGATCGGCCCCCAGTCGCTCTACGTGTGCGCCTGGTCGGGCTGGCTGCTGCTCCTCCTCGATCGCCTGCTCGAGGCGCCAACGGGCCCGCGCGCGGCCGCGCTGGGGCTCGCCGGCGCGGCGCCGCTCCTCGCGGGCGAGCCCCAGTTCGCGCTGCACCTCGCGCTCGTGCTGGCGGGCTGGGTCGCGCTGCGGGCCCCGCCGGCGGGCCGGCGCCGTCGCTTCGCCGCGGCCCTCGGCGCGAGCGTGCTCGTGGCCCTGGCGGTCGCCGCCGCGGCGCTGCTGCCCGCCGCCGAGGTCCTGCGACAAGGCGAGCGGCGCGCCGCGCTCGAGTACGCGAGCGCCGCCACCTGGCCCGTGCTCCCGCGTCAGCTCCTCACGCTCGGGGCGCCGGGGCTGTTCGGCGCCAACCACCGCGACTTCCCCAACCCGACCAGCGTGCTCGTGCGCGACGGGTACCCCTACCTGGCGACGCTCTACCTGGGCGCCCTGCCGCTGCTCGCGCTCGTCGCGGCCCCCTGGTTCGCGCGCGGCCGCGCCGCGGTCCTGTTCGCCGGCGTGGCGCTCCTGTTCGGGCTCGCCGCGCTGGGCGATGGGTTCGGGGTCCATCGCGCCCTGTACGAGGTCGTGCCGGTCTACGACCGCTTCCGCTTCCCCTACAAGGCCTGGGGCGCGGCCGCCCTGGGGCTGGCCGGGCTCGCCGCCCTGTCGCTCGACGGGCTCCTCCGCGCGCGCGGCCGGGCCCGCGGGCGGCGCGCGGCCGCGGCGCTCGGCGCGCTCGGG